>JANWHX010000155.1 GCA_025450235.1 Chitinophagaceae bacterium
AATCCTGAGCCCGGGGTTTGCGAAATGAAAGAGTGAATTATTTGAAGTAATGCCGGCAATCAATCCAGTTCAATAAAAGAACGTGACAAGCCTGTTGCCGGTTTTTTGAACAAAACATGAATATGCTTCAATACAACAGTAGTGATAAGCATAAATGCTGTGAGAATAAGAAGAATATATTCTGCTCTCATTGTCCGTAACCAATACACTTCTATCAGGATAAAGCCATGGAGGCAGCAAATAAGCCGGGAGGCAAACACGTGACTGAACCCCGATTTGGTCAGCATGTGATGTATATGAGTTTTGTCAGCCTGGAACGGCGATTTTCCTTTCCAAATCCGGATTGCAAATACACGGATAGTATCAAATACCGGGATAAATACAATTCCCAAAATAAATAAGGGGGCGTGCGGCAAGGTCGCAGCAGTGTTTACCTGCATTAACCGGATGCACAAAACAGCAATACTGAATCCCAGTACCAATGAGCCGGTATCACCCAGGAATATCTTCGCTGGATTAAGATTGAAATAAAG
This sequence comes from Chitinophagaceae bacterium, assembly GCA_025450235.1. Taxonomy (GTDB): domain Bacteria; phylum Bacteroidota; class Bacteroidia; order Chitinophagales; family Chitinophagaceae; genus VBAT01. Next base: position 534 of record JANWHX010000155.1, read on the forward strand.
AAATGCGACAATACCCCCGGCCAATGAAAATGCAATTAAAGCGGAGGTCATATCGCGATTGAGTGTAAGGAATATACCGAGAGTGGTGAGGCTCATAAAACCAAGACCACCTGCAAGCCCATCGATTCCATCAATAAGATTAAAGGCATTAGTGACCCCAACAATAGTCAGCAAAGTAAAAGTATATTGGGCGGCCAACGGCAGGTCGTAAATACCAAACAATCCTTCGAAAGAAGTGATGCGGATGCCGGCTGTTGCCATTAAAATTGCAAGTCCTATCTGGATAAGAAATTTGTATCTCGCTGAAAGGTTCTTTACATCGTCCATGATACCCATGCAGAAAATGACGATGATCGAAAAGAAAAAACTGACCTGCATGGCTTCGTAGCGGGCAGGCAACCACATGAAAAGGGCTGTCATCATCCCGGCCACTACAGCAATACCACCCATCGTCGGGATCGGGAACAGGTGCTCCTTACGTTCGCTGGGCATATCATACAGGTTATATTTTTTTGCAAGTTTTATGATTACGGGAATGCACAACATGGTTACCACGAAAGCGGTAATAAAACAAAGTATAGCAAACTTATAATCCTGGAATTGCAGGTTTACCTGCAGCAGTTGGAAGTGGCTTTTCATTAGACCCTGGTTTTTCGTAAGATGGTTGGTTCTCTTAGGATAAAAGTAATTTCAAATCCGCTGGAACACAAGACAGTCGGTTTCTTTTTTACACGGAGTCGTAATTTCAAAACAAGAACAGCGGAGATTTACTATCTAAAAAAACGTAATTTTCGCAACGTCCTCGTATGTTTATTACTTTAATTCTTTTCTGGGTAAGCCTCACCGGTTTATTTTTTAGCTACTTCGGTTATGGAATTCTTCTTTTTTTAGTTAATCGCTTCAAAAGAACCTTTTCTTCGCCAAAGGAAGAAAAGACATTAAATGCGTTGCCGGCGGTCACTATGATTATACCTGCTTATAATGAAAGAACGATTTTGGAGCAAAAAATAAAAAACACACTCGCTATTGACTATCCTCCAGGGCTGTTAAAGATCGTTTTTGTGACTGACGGCTCGACAGACGGATCAGAATTGGTCATTAGAAAATATCCATCATTATTGTTGCTTCACCAGCCGGAGCGACAGGGAAAGATGGCGGCTATTAAAAGAGCAATGCAGCAGGTACAGTCGCCGGTAGTCGTTTTCAGTGATGCAAATGCGATGCTGGATAAAGAATGCATTCAAAAAATGATCAGGCATTATTCGGATCCAAAAACAGGAGGCGTGGCGGGTGAGAAAAAGATCATGAATCCAAAGGACGGGTCATCTATCGGTGCAGCGGAAGGTATCTACTGGAGCTATGAGTCCTTCATGAAGAAGCAGGATGCAGCATTCAATACTGTGGTGGGAGCGGCAGGGGAACTTTATTCCATTCGCACTGAATTATTCCCCTGCATTGAAGACAATGTAATACTGGATGATTTTGTCATCTCGATGAAAGTTTGCCTGCGGGGTTATAAGATACGATATGAACCCGGGGCTTTCGCGACCGAATTGCCATCGGCCTCACTGGGAGAGGAAAGAAAGAGAAAAATAAGGATCTCGGCCGGAGCCTGCCAATCGATTGCTTATTTAAGAAACGCTCTGAATATTTTTAAATACCCGGTTCTGAGTTTCCAATACATCAGCCGAAGGCTGTTGCGATGGGTACTTTGTCCTCCTTTGTTGATTGTCTTATTATTGACGAATATTTTAATTGTCATGGCCGATAGTTCGCATGCCGGGTATACCTTTTTTCTGATTGCTCAGCTGTTTTTTTATTTATCAGCCATCACTGGCTGGCTGATCATGCGCCGGACGCGCCGGGGTAAAAAAATGACAGTACTAACCATTCCATTTTATTTTGTTTTTATGAACGTCTGCCAGGTCATAGGGTTTATCAAATATCTCAAAGGAAAGCAAACTGTGCTTTGGGAAAAATCAATGAGACAACCAATTGAATAAAACACGGGTTTTAGCAATTCGGTCTTGCAGAGCAGCCTAATTTTGCAGCAAAGCATTACCTATCTCTTCTACACCCAATATATTATCGAATCCCATAGAATATCTTAAAGGAGTGGGCCCGCAAAAGGGAGACTTGTTGAAAAAAGAATTAAGCATTTTTACATTTCGTGACCTGCTTGAGCATTTTCCTTATCGGCACGTTGATAAAACAAAAATCAGTTCTATCGCTGATATCAATCCGCAAACTGAATATATACAGGTTGCAGGGGTATTGTTGAACATTGAAGTAACCGGGGGTAAAGGAGTAAGAAGATTGACAGCACAATTAAAAGACAGAACCGGGTTCCTCGAACTGACATGGTTCCAGGGAATCAGCTGGGTGCAAAAAACCTTACAGGCGGGGCAATCCTATCTTGTCTTTGGCAAAGCCGGTTTTTATCAAAACAGGCCACAGATCATACACCCGGAAATGGAAGTATTGACACAGGAAAAACAGGAAGGCAAGAACTTTTTGGAACCCGTGTATCCCACTACCGAAAAATTAAGAGGGCGCGGATTGGGTGGACGACAGATCGGTAAACTGACCCAGGTATTGCTGACCATGATCCGTGAAAAAGATATTCCCGAAAATTTGCCAGGTTCTGTATTAAATCAATTAAAGTTGATAGACCGGTTTACCGCCCTTCGACAAATACATTTCCCCCCGTCAACTGCCGCTTATGAAGAATCAGTTAAGCGATTGAAGTTTGAGGAATTATTCATGGCACAGCTTCGAGTCAATTTGTTGCGCACGAATCGCCATCGTTTTTCGAAAGGTGTGGTGTTTGATAAAGTAGGGGAGTTCTTCAATACTTTTTATAAAAACTATCTCCCATTTGAATTGACCGGTGCGCAAAAAAGAGTTATTAAAGAAATAAGGGCGGATACGGCCAGGGGCAAACAGATGAACCGGTTGTTGCAGGGAGATGTGGGCAGCGGAAAGACTATTGTGGCGGTGCTTATTATGCTGCTTGCGGCGGACAATGGCTACCAGGCCTGCCTGATGGCGCCAACTGAAATATTAGCCAAACAACATTTTGCTACGATCTCAGCCCTCCTGGCCGGTCTCCCCGTTTCAGTGCAATTGCTTACAGGTTCCTCAAAAAAGAAAGTTCGTAATAAAATCATAAATGAGCTTTCGGCGGGTACTTTGAAAATCCTGGTCGGCACCCATGCCGTAATTGAAGAGGTTGTACAATTTAACAACCTGGGGCTGGTAATCATTGATGAGCAACACAGATTCGGGGTCGCACAACGTGCAAGGTTATGGGAAAAGGCAGAAGTGCCGCCACATATATTGGTGATGACGGCCACACCTATTCCCCGGACATTGGCCATGACAGCATATGGTGATTTGGATTACAGTATAATTGATGAACTGCCACCCGGAAGACAACCAGTGACCACTGTACATCGTTCTGAATCACAGCGAGGCAAGGTGATGGGTTTCTTAAAGGCGGAAATAGATAAAGGCAGACAAGCCTATATTGTTTTTCCCTTAATAGAGGAAAGTGATAAAATGAACTATGAAAACCTGATGAGAGGTTACGATACGGTGAAAGGGTATTTTCCTGAGCCAAAATACTGGATCAGTATGGTACATGGCCGGCAAACTTCCGATCAGAAAGAAATAAATATGCAAAGATTTGTGACCGGTGACACACAAATCCTGGTATCTACCACCGTTATAGAGGTAGGTGTAAATGTTCCTAACGCTACCTTGATGGTGATAGAAAGCGCTGAAAAATTCGGTCTTTCACAACTTCACCAATTGCGGGGGCGTGTTGGACGCGGAGCCGACAAGAGCTATTGCATTCTTTTATCCGGTTCCCATTTGGGTAATGATGCCCGTGAACGCATCAGGATAATGAGTACAGTGTCAAATGGATTTGAAATAGCGGAAAAAGATCTCGAATTGCGCGGACCGGGCGACATTGAAGGAACGAGGCAAAGCGGAGCATTAAACTTTAAACTGGCTAATATAGTCCAAGACAGATCACTACTTGAGTTAGCCAGGTCAATGGTTTCACTTGTTTTAGAAAATGATGCTGACCTTCTTTCGGCAGACAATTTGCAGCTAAGAAAGTTCCTGCACGAACAAAAGGAAAACATCGTTTGGAGCAAGATATCTTAACATAAGTTTTTCAACAGCATTGTCATTTATTTTAGTTAATTTGATGGAAAGTAAATTAACCCTGAAGCAGTTTATCCTTATCCCGGTTTTACTAATCCTGGCTTTTGTTGCGCAAGCACAGAATTATAATAATATTGAATTTATTGAGAATAAAGGTCAATGGGATAGCCGCGTAAAATTCAAAGGCGATGTGACCGGCGGCGCATTCTTCATACGTTCGGGAGGCTTCACTGTACTCCAGCATAATAAACAGGATCTCGAACAGTTTCGTAAAAGTGGTCATAGCCATGGTACAGAAATGGCAAAAAATGCCAATGAAGATCTGGTTCTCCGTTCTCATGCTTTTGATGTGGATTTTGTCGGGTCCAACCCCGACATGGAGATCATGCCTGATAAGGCCATACCTACATATAACAATTATTTTATTGGCAACGATCCATCGAAATGGGCTGGGGGATGCCGCATTTACCAGGCCGTTACATTAAAAAATGTTTATCCGAATGTTGATGTAAGATACTATACAGACAAAGGCACTTTAAAATATGATATCATCGTAAAACCAGGTGGTGACATCAGTAAAATAGCATTGAAGTATGAAGGCGCCGATAAACTCCAGCTAAAGAATAAGGAGCTTGTGGTAAGTACTTCGGTTGGAGACCTGAGAGAATCCAATCCTTATACGTACCAGGCCGATGCTAAAGGGAAAAGAGATCTTAACTGCAAATACATTGTAAAAGATAATATCGTAAGGTTTGATGTAAGAGATTATGATCGCAATGCCACTGTAATTATCGATCCTTTCCTGATTTTTTGTTCTTTTTCCGGGAGTACAGCTGACAACTGGGGATATACCGCGACGTATGGCCCGGATGGAAGTATGTATGGGGGAGGAATAGTGCGGGATGCCAACGGATTTCCTGTTTCTCCCGGTGCTTACCAAGTAGTCTGGGGAGGCGGAATGGCTGATCATCCCGGTCCCATTGACATGGGAATTATTAAACTGTCTCCTAACGGATCCAGCAGGGTCTATGCTACATATATCGGCGGTTCCGGCAATGATCAACCACATAGCCTCGTTGTCAGTCCCCAGGGTGAACTGGTAGTGGCAGGCAGAAGTAATTCCAGTAATTACCCGATCAAGGGAGGCTCGACACCATCCGGCGCCGGTTATGATATAGTAGTAACAAAATTAAATGCCGCCGGAACCGATATCGTTGGGTCTAAAAAGATTGGCGGTAGCTCTAATGATGGTGTAAATATTAATATAAACAATAACAATGCAAATTCGTTACAGCATAATTACGGTGATGGAAGCCGCAGTGAGGTGATCCTTGATAATGGTGGCAACATTTACGTAGCGTCTTGTACTCAATCAGATAATTTCCCTGTAACTCCGGGGGCTTTCCAGCCAACCTTTGGCGGCGTACAGGATGGAGTGGTATTAAAATTTCTTCCCGATGTTTCCGTAATGACATTTGCCAGCTATTTAGGTGGCCTTTCCAATGATGCAGCATACGTCTTATCGCTTGCTCCGTCAGGAGAAATTTATGTAGCAGGTGGAACAGAGAGTGCAAACTTTCCGGGAAACCATACCGGAACAGTTGGCGGCACAATCGCACATGGGGGTATTGATGGATTTGTTGCCATCATCAGCAATAATGGGGCAAGCCTTGTCCGCTCTACTTATATTGGGACGACGGGTTATGACCAGGTGTATGGAATTCAATTTGACCGGAAAGGATTTCCATATATCATGGGACAAACAACAGGAAATTGGATTCCGATTAATGCTCCCTACACTGAGCCTAATTCTAAACAATTCATTGGAAAGTTGCAGCCCGATCTTTCAGCCTATATCTATTCAACTCTATTCGGCACCCCATCTTCAATACCTAATATTTCGCCAACAGCATTCTTAGTTGACCGATGCGAAAATGTATATGTTTCCGGTTGGGGCGGTTTAGTTTCGACCGGGTTCACGAGTGCAGGAACAACGGGCATGACTACAACATCTGATGCTATCAAACCTACGTCGATTGACAATGGTGATTTTTATTTTTATGTGTTAAGACGTGACGCCGCTCTTCCAGGTCCTTTGTATGCAAGTTTTTTCGGGCAGGACGGAGGCCAGGTGGTTGATCACGTTGATGGCGGAACGAGCCGGTTTGATCAGAATGGAGTCATCTATCAGGCCATTTGTGCGAATTGCGGCGGTGGGTCTTTTCCAACAACTCCCGGAGCCTGGTCCACAACGCATAACGCGGCTGTCGCATTTTGTAACCTGGCAATGGTTAAGATCTCATTTAACCTTGCAGGTGTCGGTTCTCATGTTCAATCAGCTATTGGCGGCGCACCGCTGGACACTGCTGGATGCGTCCCGCTCGATGTGACCTTTACGGATCAGGTTCGCAACGCGGTTGAATACATTTGGAATTTTGGTGATGGAGGTGCTGACGTCGGACCTTTGCCTGCCGCAACCGGGTATACCCAAACCCACACATACACTGCAGTAGGTACTTACCGCGTGATGCTTATAGCCATTAACCCGGCCGCCTGTAATGTTCGTGACACTTCTTACGTTAACATCCGGGTTGGTGATCTCGAAGCAAATCTGGCCGCCAGTTTTGAAAAGCTTAATCCCTGTGAACAATTCAATTACCGGTTTCACAACCTTACGCCCGACGCAGCAAGACCGTACACCAATACTTCTTTTATCTGGAATTTTGGCGACAATAGCCCAAGAGTACTTGCCGGCAAGAACGATGTGGATCATACGTATCCGGGCCCCGGAACATATAATGCTTTTCTTGTGTTGAATGATACGGCTTTTTGTAACTACCCGGATTCGATACCGGTAACAGTCAGGGTAGCTGATAATGTTGATGCAAGGTTCACTACGCCTCCTACAGGGTGCGCACCCTATTCAGCTGTATTCAGCAACACGTCAGTGGGTGGTCTTACCTTCCAGTGGAATTTTGGTGATCCGGCATCGGGTGCGAATAATACATCAACCGCTGTTAATGGGACACATGACTATAATACTCCCGGAACCTATACGATAGAACTGATAGCGTCAGATCCTAACACATGTAATTTGTTTGATACAACAAGATTCACCATTGTGGTGTATGAAAAGCCTGTTGCCAATTTCAGTTATGTGCCGGTGACGCCCGTTGAGAATACACCCGTTACTTTTACGAACCTGTCTTCTCCGGCTCCAACTGCTACCCGCTTTAGATGGTTATGGGGCGATGGAGATTCGCTGCTGACAACTTCGCGTGCGCCTGTCGATCATCAATATAATTCTACCGGTACGTTCATTGCATGTCTTACTGCATACAATGCAGCCGGCTGTGCTGACGATACATGTCAGCAGGTGAGAACAATTGTTATTCCGGCATTAGATGTGCCAAATGCGTTTACACCCAATGGCGATGAAAGGAACAGAAGAGTATTTGTCCGTGGATTTGGTATTGCCAAAATGCAATTCATTATCTGGAATCGCTGGGGCCAGAAAGTATTTCAGACAAATGACTATCGGGAAGGATGGGATGGAAAAGTAAAAGGGACAGTCCAGCCAATGGATGTGTATGCGTATACATTGGAGGTAGAATTTTTTGATGGAACCAAGGCAACTAAAAAAGGAGATATAACATTATTAAGATAATTAAGTGTAAAAAGGGAAAAGGAGGAAAAGAGGCATGAAATTCATTAAACATATTGTATCAGTGGCTGTTTGCTCTCTGTACCTGGCTTCTTTTGCATTTTCGCAGGACCTGCACTTTTCACAGTTCATGAATTCGCCGCTCAGCACCAATCCGGCCAATACAGGTTTTATTCCCGGTGGCGACTACCGAATAGGCATGAATTACAGGAACCAGTGGTCAGCTATCATGACGGTGCCTTATCAAACTATGAGCGTTTTTGGCGATATGCAGGTCATGCAGCACGAGAATGGGTGGCTGGGTGCAGGTGCGCTGATCCTTCACGACGTAGCCGGCAGCGGTAATCTTACATCGACCAAAATATACGGTTCAATAGCGTATCATCAAACATTGAATCTTGCCAGTTTGCTGAGCCTGGGTTTTAATATAGGCTATGCCAACAAGCAGATCAATGTCGCCAATCTTAAATTTCCCGACCAGTTTGACGGGCATTTCTTCGATAGCCATTATCCAACAACGGGAATTCCACCAAACAATAATATTAGCTATCTCGATTTGCAAGCCGGGATGAATTATGCTTTTTTCCCGAATGAGAATACTTACATGAATGTAGGATTCTCAACTCATCATATCAACCGGCCAAGGGAGTCTTTTTTTAACGAACAAGCTGGAATTGATAATCGCATCCCGGTGCGGCATATCGCTTTTATCAATGGTAGTTTTAAACTGAATGATCAATGGATCGTTAACCCGAATTCATATTTTTCTTTACAAGCTAAGTCGTATGAATGGCTCATCGGAGGGAACGCTCACTACAATTTATCAGGAGATGGTGAAAAAGTGCTGATCGCCGGTATATATTACAGGAGTTCTGATGCCGTAATACCGATGATTGGGATCGGGCTTAAAGATTATACTTTCAGTTTTACTTATGATGCTACCATATCCACGCTGAAAAACTACAATAATACACGGGGAGCATTTGAATTCTCATTGACCAAACAGGGATTATTCCAAAAATTCAATGGTAACAAACGTGATGTAATTTGTCCTTCCTTCAGATCGGGTTATTAATGCGAACGGATTTTCGGTAGTGGCACAGTTTGAAAAATGATGCATTAAACTTCTTAAACTGGAGCGAGGAATGCACGGAGTTTCAGAATGCGACCTTAATCCGTGCATCCGTGGCTAATTCAAACTGGCCAACTACTGGATTTTCTGTCGATTCCTGATTAATTCCGAATTTTACATTGTCAAAGGTTCATGATGGAAATCGCGACTCATTCAAAACTTACTGCACAGCATATAGAGGCATTTAAGAAAATTGCAGGAGATACTTATGTAGTGATCGATGAAGAATCACTAAAGCACTACTCGCATGATGAAACCGAGACATTGAACTTTCTTCCCGAAGTTGTCATCAGGCCCCGTACGGCGTCCGAGATCAGCAGTATTTTACGGATTTGTAACCGCGACCGCATACCCGTCACGCCACGCGGCGGAGGTACAGGGTTGAGCGGAGGCGCATTACCGCATCTTGGCGGAGTCTTGCTTTCACTCGAAAGAATGAATTCTATCCTGGAAATTGACGAGAGGAATATGCAGGTAACAACAGAGCCGGGCGTCATTACAGAGATTTTACAGGATGCCGTAAAAGGAAAAGGACTATTCTATCCTCCCGATCCCAGCAGCCGCGGCTCTTGCTTTATAGGAGGTAATATCGCTGCTAATGCCGGAGGACCAAAAGCCGTGAAGTATGGCGTAGTAAAAGACTATGTATTAAATCTTGAAGTTGTTTTACCTACAGGCGAAATAATATGGACAGGCGCCAATGTTTTAAAGAATTCAACGGGCTATAATCTCACCCAATTGATCGTAGGGAGCGAAGGCACCCTTGGCATAGTGACGAGAATTGTGCTGAGATTGATTCCATTGCCTAAATACGATTTGCTGATGTTGGTACCTTTTGCTTCATTGGAAAAAGCCAGTGAAGCGGTGAGTGCCATTTTCAGGGCAGGATTTACTCCAAGTTGCCTTGAGTTGGTGGAAATAGATGCACTTAAAATCACAAGTAAGATGGTAGGGAGTTCTGTAATTCCTATAAATGACGATATAGAGGCGCATCTTCTTATTGAGGTGGATGGTAACAACATGGATGTGCTGATGAATGAAATGGAGCAGATAGCTGCGCTGATGAGTAAATATGAAGGAGGAGAAATTTCGTTTGCCGATGATGCACAACAGAAAGCTGAGTTATGGAAATTACGGAGACGAACAGCAGAAGCGGTAAAATTGGCCGGCTATACTATTGAAGAGGATGTTGTGGTGCCAAGAGCCGAACTTCCGGCTTTGATAAGAGGAGTAAAGGAATTAGGCAGGCAGCATGATTTTCATGCGGTTTGTTATGGTCATGCTGGTGATGGAAACCTGCACATACGGATAAAAAAAGACGGAACGGCAAACAGTCTTGGTGACCCTGCGATGACAAAAAACCTACGTTCTTTATTTGAGCTGGTAAAGAACCTTGGAGGCACCATCAGCGGTGAGCATGGGATTGGTCTTGTCCAGAAAGGGTATATGGACATTGTTTTTAGTAAAACACAGCTGCAGCTAATGCGGGATATCAAAAGAATATTTGATCCTAATAATGTCTTAAATGCGGGAAAAATATTTGATATATGAATGAATTACGAGAAATGCCGGCCACACCGCAGGAAAATATTCGGGCAATCCGCATATTTTTCGGTGCTATTGTTGTGGGAGCAATCATGTTTTCACTGATTGTCTTAGCGATGGGTACGATGAATAAACCGGTTTCACCACTGAAGGAATATGAAAATATCGTCTTAGGAATTGCTTTCGCCCTGGGTGTGATTTGTTATTTGGTGGCCAGGCGCGGGTATAATAAAGGGATTGCCAACGCTAAAGAATCTCTAATTTCTCTCCCTGATAAACTAAATCAATATCGTACAACGTTAATCAGGTATTTGGCCCTATGTGAGGGACCGGCTCTGTTTGGTATCATTCTTTTTTTTGTGACGGGTAATTATCTTATGTTTATTATCACGGCTTTAATGATCACGGCTATGTTGACAAAAACTCCTACCCGTCAAAGAGTGATCGATGAATTGGCCCTTGACTGGCAACAACAGGAGAACTTTGACAGATAATTTTAACTACAAATAAATCTTATGAAGAAATATATTTTATTGGCGGCAGCGATTTTGTTTATAACAAATGCGCTATTAGCCCAGGATGAAATGGAAGGCGAAAAAGGATTTAAAAAAGAGAACTTGTTTACCGGTGGCAGTATTACCCTTTCGTTTTTTAACGGGCAAACAGTTGTGGGCGCTAATCCGATCTTTGGTTATAGAATCGCAAACTGGCTTGACGCCGGCTTTGCACTAAATTTTGTTTATGCCGGTGGAAGAGATTACTATGAATATGATGATAAAATCAAGCAAACAAACTGGGGACCGGGCATTTTTACGCGGTTATACCCGGTTAATTTCTTATTTGCGCAGGCGCAGTTTGAGCATAATTACAGCACGCTTAAATATTATGCGGCACCCGGGAGTATTAACTATATGGATGGCGAGATCAGTACCGGGGCCAACTCACTCCTCGTTGGTGCAGGCTACACGCAGGGCCGGGATAAGGAGTCAAATACTTTCTATTATATTTCCGTGTTATTTGATGTATTAAAGAACGTCCATTCACCGTATGTGAATGTGGCTGTCAATCCTGATAACCCTTCCCAGCAACGGGTTACAATGACACCGATTATCCGGGCAGGTTTTAATATTGCACTGTTCCGGGGAAAAAACAGGTAACTCCTAAAAATATTTGATCATATCTGAAGGCGCATTGATAACCGTGAACCTTTCTTGCGCCGCTTCGTACAGGAATCTTTCTTTTTGCATCAATTGAATGTGAGCGATCAGGTGGTCATAAAATCCACCTGAATTCAAAATGAATATTTGTTTATCATGTATCGATAGCTGGTTCCAGGTGATCATTTCAAACATTTCATCTAATGTGCCAAAGCCACCGGGAAGAATGATCGCCGCATCGCATAATTCATACATCTTTTTTTTGCGGCTATGCATATCGTCTGCAATGAATAATTCACTCAGCGAATTGTGCTGACGCTCCCATTCCACCAATACCTGTGGAATAACACCGATTGCTTTGCCGCCATGATCCATTACTGTATTAGCGATGGTGCCCATGATTCCGACATTGCCACCGCCATAAACAAGAGTGACCTTATACTCAACCATTGTCTTTCCCAATTGAATGGCATGTTCCCGGAACAATGGAGTAATGCCATCTTTTGAACCACAAAAAACCGCCAGTGATCTAATAGGGATAGCTTGCATAAATTTGCGCAAAGGAAGGCAAATTTGTTTATCTTCAAAAATTCGTAGTCCAAATACACAGTAATGTCAGCTACTTTATTGTTTTCGTTTGTGATCGGGTACTTTCTTCTTTTAATTGGGGTTGCCTGGTACACTTCACGGAATTCCAATAACGAATCTTTTTTCATAGGTAACCGCAACTCCAACTGGATGTTGGTGGCTTTTGGTATGATCGGTACTTCATTGTCCGGGGTCACTTTTGTAAGTGTGCCGGGAGGTGTGGGAAAAGAATCTTTTGCTTATGCCCAGATTGTCCTGGGATATGTAATTGGGTATATTGTTATCGCTTACGTGCTATTGCCTTTATATTACCGCCTCAATCTCACTTCTATTTATAATTACCTGAGCAAAAGGCTTGGGGTTTTTTCTTATAAAACAGGCGCTTCTTTTTTCATTCTTTCCCGCACACTCGGCGCTACGGCAAGATTATATCTCGTAGTAAAGATCCTTCAGGATGCCATCCTTTCAAGTTTCGGTATTCCGTTTTGGATCACTACCCTTATCATACTCATAATGATATTGATCTACACTTACGAAGGTGGTGTAAAAACTATTGTCTTTACTGATACATTGCAGACAACTTTCATGCTTACGGGTCTTGTAGTATGTGTGGTGTATATTTTGCAGGCAATGGATATGAGCTTTGGGTCGGCTTTGTCTGCTATGGACGAAAAAGGATACTCGAAAATATTTTTTACTGACCCGAATAGTAAGTTGTTCTTTTTAAAACAAATACTGGCGGGAGCATTCATTACTATCACTATGACAGGCATGGACCAGGAAATGATGCAAAAGACTATTTCCGTTAAAACGCTGAAAGATTCACAGAAAAACATCGTTACCCTGTCCGGTATCATGGTAGTCGTAATAATGTTATTCGTGTTTCTTGGCGGACTGCTGTATCTATACGCCGCACAACAGGGAGTAACCGCTACAGGCGATAAGCTTTTTCCTGAATTGGCATTACATCATATGCCGCCGATTGTTTCCGTCATATTCATTATAGCCCTGATCTCAGCTTTATTTCCAAGTGCGGACGGCGCCATTACAGCGCTTACCTCATCTTTTTGTATTGACATCCTCGGAATGCAAAGGCGAATGGATTGGACCGAAAAACAAAAGAAAAGTATACGTCAGCGGGTTCATCTTACAGTTGCCTTTGTATTTCTGATTTTTGTTTTGATTTTTTATAAGGTCAATAATCCCAGTATGATCGGTGTTATATTAAAAGTAGCTGCTTATACGTATGGTCCCCTGCTTGGTTTATTTGCATTTGGAATCTTAACAAAAAGAGAAGTAGCAGATAAATGGGTGCCGTTTGTATGCATAGCATCGCCGCTCATTTGTTATATCCTGGATAAATTTCAAAAACAGATATTTGGGTCTTTTGAATTAGGTCTTGAACTTCTCATCATTAATGGGACGCTCACTTTCCTTGGCTTATTATTGATTTCAAAAAAAGGTGATAGGGCTGTAAATATGGTACCTAATTAGAAAACTTCCTTCTCTTTTTTATCTTTGCAAAAACAATTTTTTTGGACCTGATCAATCCCAGGGTACAATCGTACGCAGAACAGCTTTCTTCGAAGGAAGATGATCTATTGCATGAGGTCAATAACTGGACATTACAAAATCATAAGGAATCTAAAATGCTCAGCGGGCATTTGCAGGGTAAGGTATTGGAAGCGATCAGCTGGATGTTGCGGCCCCGCAGGGTGCTGGAGATCGGTACTTTTACCGGGTATAGCGCTTTGTGCCTGGCTAAAGGATTGACTGTAGACGGACAGCTACATACAATTGAGTTGAGAAATGACGATGCGGCTGTAGCGGCGGGCTTTTTTGAACGATCTTCTTTTTCCAGCAGGATAATTTTACATGTAGGTAATGCGTTAAGCATTATACCTGAGCTTAATGAGACCTGGGACCTTGTGTTCATTGACGCAGATAAACCCGCTTATATAGAATATTTTAACCTCGTTTTGCCAAAGGTTCGGCAAAACGGGTTTATTTTAGCGGATAATATCTTTTTCCACGGAGAGGCGCTTGAAGACGAACCCAAAGGCAAGAGTGCGATCGGCATCAAAGAATTCAACGAATTCATAAAAGGACGAAAAGATATTGAAAAGGTAATTTTAACCCTCCGTGACGGGCTTTTCCTTGTCCGGAAACTATAATAATTCCATCCATGCAAAACGCAAAAACATTACTGGCCATCATCCTTTTATTCGTGGGGTTTGTTTCCCGAAGCCAGGACCAGGCAATCATACTGAATTATATAAACACTTACAGGAACGCGGCCATCACAGAAATGCAGCGGACCGGGGTCCCGGCATCCATCAAGCTTGCACAGGGTATACACGAAACTTTAGCCGGCACAAGCGACCTGGTAGTAAAATCAAATAATCATTTTGGCATAAAATGTAAGGACACATGGAGAGGTGAATCTGTTTCGCACGATGATGATGCAAGGGGCGAGTGTTTCCGCAAATACAAATCGCCAATGGATTCTTACCGTGATCATTCCGATTTCTTAAGAGGCAGCACGCGATATGCTTCATTATTCAATCTCGATCCGCTTAACTATTCAGGATGGGCGTACGGTCTTAAAAAGGCCGGCTATGCAACCAATCCCAGGTATCCGCAGGTTATCATCAAACTAATCGAGGATTATCATTTGCAGGATTATACCTTAATCGCCCTTGGTAAAAAGCAACCAACGGAAGAAGTATTTGCAAAGGTGGAAAATGATAAAAAAGAAATTATCCCTGCCTCCGCTGTTGTAAAAACGGAAGAACCTGCTTCGGGGCCCAGTGCCTCGGTGACAGCAACACAATACCCAAATGGTGAGTTCAGGATCAATGATACAAGGGTTATTTATGCGCAGCAGGGAACGGCGTTTCTCAGCATTGCCCGCGAACATGATATTTCCCTGTCGAGGTTGTTTGACTTTAATGATCTCCCCGAAAGGGAAGCGCTGGCAAATGATCAGCTTATTTACCTGCAACGTAAACGCAAAACCGGGAATAATGAGTTTCATACGATGAAGCAAGGCGAGACGTTATATGATATCGCGCAGGAAGAAGCAATAAGACTGGAGTCGCTGTTAGAGTACAACCAATTACAGAAAGACATGCAGCCCGCAGCAGGACAACAATTATATTTAAGGACGAAAGCTCCATGGAGACCTGAACTGGCAAAAAAAGAAACCCGGCAAAATCAAACAACCCTGGTAAAAAAAGAAATCGTTGCCACATCTTCCCCGTCACCTGTACAAACAAAAACTGCTTTCGCATATAAAGTCAAACCCAAGGAAACTATTTATTCAATTTCGAAAAAGTACAATGTAAGAGTCGACGACATTGTGCAATGGAACCAGCTAACCAGCTTTGACCTGAAGAATGGTCAGCAGCTGCGAATTTATAAATGAGAAAATATGGCGGTTATCAAAGTGCATGATAAATCCTTTGAGACTTATCTTTCAGAAGAAACTATTTTGCGGCGGGTAAAAGAATTATCGGCTGCAATCAGTAAAGATTATGCGGGCAGGCGACCACTCTTTATTGCCATATTGAATGGCTCATTTATGTTCGCTGCCGATCTTTTCAAACAACTTACCATTGAAGCCGAGCTTTGTTTTATTAAGCTGGCCTCCTACAGGGGGATGAAATCTTCGGGTAACGTAGTTACGTCGATTGGCCTGGAAGACGATCTTTTTGGCAAAGAAGTCATTATCATTGAAGACATCGTCGATACGGGCAAGACCCTGCATAATTTCCTTCCCAAACTTCAACATCAGCAGCCTAAAACCCTTAGGATTGCCACCTTATTACACAAATCAGAAGCGACTGAGTATCCACTCGATCTTCACTATATCGGCTTTGACATACCCAATAAATTCGTGGTCGGTTACGGACTCGATTATGATGGATTGGGCCGCAACCTTAAGGAGATTTACCAATTGGTTTAATTTTACTTCCGTTTCTCAGCCTTTTTTGCAATTTTTACATGTAAATATCCAATTGAAGACTGCCTGCCACATATTGTTGTCCCTGCTCATCGGGACACCTGTCTTTTCCCAATATTACCTGAGAGGCGAAGTAAAGGATGAATCCGGCAATGGTCTGCAAAACGTTAAGATTATGCATGTTCGTACCGGCTATGTTTATAAAAGCGGTACGCAGGGTTCATTTGGTATACTCACCAGTCAACAGGTTGATTCGTTTAGTTTTTCCATGGATGGTTATAAACCAGAAATGTTAGTAGCCAATGCAGCAGATTACCTGAATGTAAAGCTGAAACTTCTCGCCGCTTCTGTGTCTGATGTCCGCCGGTATAAACTCTCGTCGCTGGTTAAAAACATGCAGAAAGACGAACAGCGAAGCTGGTTTAATGGTGATGAAACCTATGCGAGTATTATTGAAAACAAGTTTGTCGATGTAAAACGCTTTCCCAATGCCGGCATTTCACTTAATATAGACAGGGCCTCTTACAGCAATATCCGGCGCTTTATCACTCTTAATACAATGGTGCCCCCGGATGCAGTGCGGATAGAAGAAATGGTTAACTATTTTAACTTAAATTATCATGAGCCGCCTCCGAGAGAATTGTTCAGTATCAGGACAACCCTGACTTCCTGCCCATGGAATCCGGCCAATCAACTCTATTACGTACAGATTTTTTCAAAGAAGTTAAACCTGGATACACTGCCCCCGGTAAACCTCGTGTTCCTGATCGATATATCCGGTTCTATGGATATGACGAATCGCCTGCCATTGCTTAAATCCGCTTTTCGCCTGCTTGTTAATAATCTCAGGGCTAAGGATTCAGTGGCGATTGTCGTATATGGTGGTGTAACGGGCATTATGCTGAACACAACCAGTGGTGCGAAAAAAGACACGATCCTAAAAACGATCGATGAACTGGTGGCCGGTGGCTCTACGCCCGGGGAATCGGGAATAAGGCTCGCCTATAGCGTAGCCCGTAATCATTTTATCAAAGGGGGCACTAATCGCGTGATTTTAGCTACAGACGGGGATTTCAATGTGGGGCTAAAGTCAGACACTGAATTGGATGAACTGATCTCGCAACAACGTGAGTCAGGTATTTATTTGACCTGTCTGGGTGTTGGCATGGGCAATTATAAAGATTCGAAGATCCAGACGTTAGCCAGGAAAGGGAATGGAAATTTTGCATACCTCGATAATTTTAAAGAGGCGGAAAAGATATTGATGAAAGAATTTACCGGCACTCTATACGCAGTTGCGGACGATGTGTACATGGATGTCGAATTCAATCCACAATATGTAAAAGACTACCGGGTGATCGGGTATGATAACAAGGTAGGGGCATTGACTGATTCATTATCTGTGATTGAAGGAGGAGAAATAGGGTCGGGTCAATCGTTGTTAAGCGTTTTTGAAATAACCCCCGAGCCATCCAATAAAGAAGTTGTCGCCAATATTACCGGTGGCAGGTTTGCAGACATCAAACTTGACTATAAACATTCTAACGACTCTACACATTGCCATTATATTTATCCCAGCCGCTGGGATGTCATTCCATTTGACAAAATTGACAGAAGCTACCGTTTTTCTGCGTCGGTGATCATGTTTGGTGCACTGCTTCGTTTTTCGCCGTTTGTAAAAAATCTCAACTGGAATGATATGGTAACCTGGGCTACATCAACTGCAGATGAAAAAGACATCGCTCAAAGAGAGTTTATCGAAATCGTTCAGCAGGCGAGAACTCTATATTCAAAGACGAAAAAGAAAAAGGGAAATAATATTCAATAGTCTCGATTTGATCTGTCA
>JANWHX010000156.1 GCA_025450235.1 Chitinophagaceae bacterium
AAAAAGGCCCCTGTAGAAACAAGGGCCGGTAATGCTTATGTCTGCTAAAAAAAAGTGAATAAATTTTAAAGATTCGATGCTTCTTTTACTTCCACTAATTCTTTTGTTGTAAGTTTTACATCAAAAGTTTTTTTGGATGAATCTTTCCCATTTGTAATTCGAAACTCAACTGCATCCGTATCATACTTCGGAACTTTTACTGTTTTAATGTAAGGCTCAGCGGTAATTGATTCGGAATACAACAAGTCCTGGTTGTTGCCGGTAACACGAAGAATTGTTTTTTTAGTACCTGTATTTTGTATGCTTACTTTAAATACAAGGTAATTTGGTTCTTCTTGTTGAAAAACGACCTGCATTACTGGTTTTTCTTCTTCTTTTGTTTGTGCCTGCATCTTTCCCGTAAAGAGAATAAATAATGCTGCAATGCCTCCGCAATAGCGGAATGCGATTCTTGCCATGTCTGTGTTTGATGTCATACGATTAGGTTTAATGGTTACAAAATGTTTTACAAATGATACGACCGCAACTGTGATATACAGCAGCAATGAATGAGAAAAATTATTCGTATGAAACAAGCCAGGTGAGGGGGCAACAAAACAACCGGAGAAAATGAATGCTCAATTTTGCATTCGGTGGTTATATGTATTAATACCGGGGATCAATAAAAGTAACCCGGGATAAAATAAATGTTTCGGTAAGAAAACAAGCGAAAGAAAAAGAAAGAAAGGCCCTCCGTAGAAACGGACGGCCTCAACGATTGCTTGCCATATAAAGAAAGTTGATGAAAATGCCTTGCGGCTAAGTTCAAATTTCTTTAATAATGTTACAAACACTCTTTATTAATTTTTTATTATCAGAATGAATAGATCGCAGAGACCAGGAAATTGCTTGCGGATTTTTTTCCTGCACCGTCTTTATCAACAAAGATGGCCTGGCTTGCATTGTCAATTCTGAATTCGGGAATGAAAATAAAACCACCGGTTTTAAAATTCGCTGAAAGGGTGGTTGCAAAAATATTTCCACCTTCTGGCGCCATTGCAAACATCTTAAGCTGGTTATCATCATTGAAATATTCACCGCGAAGTGTAAGACCAAACCATGGCTTCGGGTCAACATTAAGGTATAAAGCAGATCCCCACCAGCTTTGACCGTCTACATTTTTAGCACCATCCCACATTTGTGTACTGTTAACGGTTCCATTAAAACCAATATTGAATTTGTCACTTACTTTAGCAGTAAGCACTGCATCAAATTGGCTGACTTTTGATGTATCGAAATTCTTTCCACCCACATAGTTCAGATAAATTTTCACATTATCACTTGCAGCAAGACTATATTGAGCGATAAGGAATTTTTTATTTATATAACCATCGGGAGGAATTCTGAAATCGGTTTGGTTTGAAACACCGATCATAAATCCATGTTTTCCTTTTGTGATATCAGCCTTTAAGCCAGTATGAGAGAATGGTCCGTTGGTAAACATATAGCTCATGCTATAGTTGCGATTCAATTGCGGATCGAGTAATTCATAACCAACATGTGTTCCCCAGGTACCTGCAGTGAACTTGAGCCACTCAGCAGGAGAGTAGGTGATGTATAATTGTTTTATTGCTTGAGTAATTCCCTCGTCAGTATAAGCAAACTCTTTTGCACGGGGACCGAAGCCCAGGTCTAGTACAGCACCAACTTTATTTCCTTTGTGTTCCAACTTTACACTGGCCATCCCTATTGCAAAGCTGTTATGTGTGCCGGTAAAGCTTGTATAAGTGTTTGCTTTTGTTTTTGCGAAATCATATTTATAATAGACATCTGCAGAGCCGGTAATTATAAGTGCTGGTTTTGCATCTTCAGTTTCAGTCACAGGTGTTGCGGTAGTGTCCGAGGTTACCGAAGCTACTTGTGCATTTGCGAAAAGACCTAAAGTAATGGCGGTTAGCGCCACGAAAATTTTTCGTAACATTGTAATGATTTTAATTGTTATTTAAAATTGGTACAGCCCTAAACTTTGCCAGAAGTTTATAGTAAGGCTGTACCTTTTTATTTATTTGTGTTTTTCTACGGGAGTTTCTTTTATTTCTCCATTATGGTGAACTAGTAAATGACCCTGCATATATTTTTCATTATGCTGTGTTTCATCTAGACCAAGCTCTTCTTCCAGTTCAGAAACACGCATTGGTACTACGAAGTTGATGAATTTGAATATTCCGTATGAAACAGTAAAGCTGTAAAGAACTACTATGCCCATCGCTTTGAACTGTGTAAAGAAGAATTCAGGATTGCCATAGAACAAACCATTAGGGCCAGCACTATTAACAGCGGTACTTGCAAACACGCCAGTTAATAGCATTCCGACCATGCCACCTAAACCATGGCAAGGAAATACATCGAGTGTGTCATCCAATGTAGATCTTTGCTTGATTGAAACGGCAATGTTTGAAACCACTGCACCTACCAATCCAACGATGATGCTTTGCGGGATCCCAACAAAACCGGCTGCTGGTGTTATAGCAACAAGACCAACAACCGCACCGATACAGAATCCAAGAACAGATGGCTTCTTTCCTTTGATAACATCAAAGAACATCCAGGTAAGACCTGCAGATGCTGCTGCTGTTGTTGTTGTACCAAAAGCATTAACTGCTAAAGAGGTTGCACCAACTGCAGAACCTGCATTGAAGCCAAACCAACCGAACCATAGCAAACCAGTTCCGATCAATACATAAGGAACATTCGCTGGTGGTATCTCCCTATTCTCAACATGTGATTTTCTTCTTTTCAAAACCATTGCACCTGCTAACGCTGCACAACCAGCTGTAATATGCACAACCGTACCGCCGGCAAAATCCCATGCACCCATTTTAGCAAGGAATCCATCCGGATGCCAGTTCCAATGCGCTACTGGTGCATATACTAATAAGGAGAATAAAACAATAAAGAGAATAAAAGAAGTGAACCGGATCCTTTCTGCTAATGCTCCTACAACAAGACCCGGAGTGATGACCGCAAACATCAATTGGAAGAGTGAAAAAAGCGTAAGCGGAATTGTATTTGCCAATGGCCATGCAGCATGTCCCTTTACATTATGAAAAAAAGCAAATGTTGTGGGATCCCCTATGAACCCATTGACTGATTCACCAAAAGCCAGGCTGAATCCGCAAACAACCCAAAGTATACCTACAACACCTGCTGCAACTACACTTTTGATCATTGTTGAAATAACATTTTTACGGTTTACCATTCCACCGTAAAAGAATGCAAGACCCGGAGTCATTAAAAAAACAAGGGCGGTTGATACAAGAACCCAGGCAATATCAGCACTGTTGTATTGTGGGTCTTTTTCTCCAGGCACATAATCTGCAATTGGTTTTACAAACATTGCTACAAGGGCTACTGCAACGAGCAGTACAAAAGGTAAAATCTGCTTAGCTGTTTTCTTACTCATAATCGTTGTGTGTTTTTAGTGTTTATTAATCCGGCAGGCAATCAAATATACTAATCAAGTAGACTAACATCTGTTCAAATAATACATAAAAAAAATTATAATGTGAAAATAGTGGTGATAATTGCATTTTTTGTCTGTTAATTGCCTAAAATGAAAAAGTTGCCAATTGTGGCAACTAATTAAAATAAAATATAATTTGATCTTTATACAGACAAAATGGAAGCTTCTCTTCTTTCTAAAAGCGATTGACCTGCGGTTAAGAACTCGTCGATCATTCTTGCACATTCACGGCCTTCACTGATGGCCCATACAACCAAAGATTGGCCACGGCGTATATCGCCGGCTGCGAAGATCTTATTGATATTGGTCTTATAAGTTTTTTCGGATGCTCTTACATTTCTCCTTTCATCGAGTTCTATATCTAACTGCTGAAGCAATCCATCATACTGCGGATTTATAAATCCCATTGCCAGCAATGCAAGCTCACATGGAATTTCTCTTTCACTTCCTGCTACTTCAACAAATGAAGCAGGCTTTCCATCTTCAGTGATCTTCCATTCAAGGTCAACGATCTTTAATGCTTTTAAATTTCCGTTGCCATCACCAATAAATTCTTTTGTTGCGATCGCCCATTTCCTATCGGCACCTTCTTCTTGTGATGAAGACGTTTTTAATGTCATTGGATAAGAAGGCCAGGGCATAAATTCATTTCTTTCTTTTGGCGGCATCGGTAATAACTCAAACTGTGATACTGTTTTTGCTTTATGACGATTGCTTGTTCCCACGCAATCACTACCTGTATCACCTCCACCGATGACAACAACATTTTTTTTGTTTGCTAAAATATCTGTTGGATAAATATTGCTTTCAATAGATGGATTTGCAAACGGATCAAGATTCGCATTGCGTTTATTCTGTTGTTTTAAAAACTCCATAGCATAATGAACGCCTTTTAATTCTCTTCCGGGAATGTTCAGATCTCTTGGAACAGTTGAACCACCGGCGAGTACTATTGCATGGTATTCTCTCAGCAGGTCATTTACATTAATATTCACTCCCACATTCGCATAGCATTTAAAGATCACACCTTCTTCTTCCATCAGTTTTATTCTCCTGTCAATGACCCACTTCTCTAACTTGAAATCTGGAATACCATAACGCAATAAACCACCGGGCCTGTCATCTCTTTCAAATACAGTTACTGTATGACCGGCATAATTTAATTGTGCAGCAGCCGCTAATCCTGCTGGACCGCTACCCACAACTGCTACTTTCTTTCCGCTGCGTTTGTTTATTTTCTTGGGCTGAACAAATCCTTTATCGAATGCTATCTCAATAATATGTTTTTCTATTTCTTCTATGGTAATTGCAGGTTGATTGATACCAAGAACACAAGCCGTTTCACAGGGAGCTGGACATATCCTCCCGGTGAACTCAGGAAAATTATTTGTTGATGCAAGGATCTCATAAGCTTCCTTCCATTCTTTTCTGTAAACAGCATCATTGAATTCAGGTATCACATTTCCTAAAGGACAACCACTATGACAGAACGGAACCCCACAATTCATACAACGGCCTGACTGCTGATTCAATTTCTCATCAGTATAGCGATTGATGAATTCTTTGTGATCATTCACCCTTTCTTCTACGCTTCTTTTAATCGGAAGCTCTCTTGTAAATTCTAAAAATCCTGTTGGTTTGCCCATATTACCCCTAACCCCTAAAGGGGGATATTTATGCACTTTGATTAAAAAGTGCTGGTTAAAAAATTATTCAATTTTAATAGAACACGGATGACACGGATTGAATAGATGTTCACGGATTTTATTTTATCTGTTTAAATCCGTCCTATCCGTGTCATCCGTGTTCCATTCGTACATATAAAGAACTGTATCTAAAAAGCTAAGGTTTCTTCGCCCTAAGTTCCCCCTTTAGGTGGACAGGGGGCTTTTGCAACGCTTTCTTATAATCCTTCGGAAACACTTTCACGAAATACTGCAACTGGTTATTCAGGTCTTCCAATATAAACTTCGCTATTGTACTTCCCGTATATTCATAATGCTTCTGCAACATGGTGAACAATTCATTCTTATCATTTACATCACATGGATCAAGATCAACCATCTCTTTATTGCAGTTGGCAGCAAACTTTCCCTTCACATCATATACATAAGCGATACCACCACTCATACCTGCAGCGAAGTTTCTTCCTGTTTCACCAAGTACTACCACACGACCACCGGTCATGTATTCACAACCATGATCACCGACGGATTCAACAACCACCTGTGCACCTGAGTTACGAACACAGAAACGTTCACCGGCTTTACCACGTATAAATGCCTCACCGCTTGTTGCGCCATAGAAAGCAACATTGCCAATGATGATATTATCTTCCGGAGTATAAGTTGCTTCTTTCGATGGATAGATCACAAGTCTTGCACCACTCAATCCTTTTCCGCAATAATCATTTGCATCACCTTCCAGTTCGAGTGTAACACCTTTTGTATTAAAGGCTGCAAAACTTTGCCCAGCTGTTCCGGTGAATTTAAAATGGATAGTATCTTCGGGCAATCCTTCACCGCCATGAACTTTTGTTATTTCATTTGATAAAATAGTTCCGGTAGTTCTATCCGTATTCTTTATCAGGAATTCTTTTTTCACTTTTGTTCCGATATCTATCGGGAATGGTTGTATCGCCGGACGTGCAGCTTCCAGTAATTTCCAATCAAGCACATCTGTAAGCAGATGATCCTGTTCTTCCGCACAATACAACGGAGTGTATGGAGATGCCGGCTCTTTATATAAAATAGGAGAGAGGTCAAGCTTGCTGATCTTCCAGTGATTGATATTGTCTC
The DNA here is from genome assembly GCA_025450235.1 of Chitinophagaceae bacterium. Lineage (GTDB taxonomy): Bacteria > Bacteroidota > Bacteroidia > Chitinophagales > Chitinophagaceae > VBAT01. Next base: position 6,301 of record JANWHX010000156.1, read on the forward strand.
TCACTTGTAAACAATCAACTTGTCCTATCATTTCATTAACAGTTCTGAAACCAAGCTCTGCCATTATCTCTCTTAACTCCTGTACCAGGAATTTGAAAAAATTCACCACATGATCAGCATTACCATCAAATCTTTTTCTTAGTTCAGGATCCTGTGTAGCCACACCAAC
>JANWHX010000157.1 GCA_025450235.1 Chitinophagaceae bacterium
GACTTCAGACCTCAGACTTCAGACCTCAGAATTCAATCTCATGATAAAGTCATTCTATCTCAATAAAATCGTCTACTACATTGCCGGCGCGGCGGCTGTAGTTTTTGTATTGAGTTATTTTGTTCCTTTTCTTTTCCGCGCCGCCGGGCTGATATTATTGCTGCTTGGTATTGCAGTATTAATTGATGCGTTATTACTATACGGTAAAAAAAATGGTTTTTTGGCCAGCCGTAGTACGGCCGGAAGATTTAGCATCGGCGATGAAAACAAAGTATCGTTGAAGCTTGAAAACAAGTATTCATTCCCGGTACGGGTGAGCATACTGGATGAACTCCCCGTTCAGTTCCAGGAAAGAAAATGGTTGAGAAAAGCAAAGATTGCAAGTAATGAAAAAAAGGGATTAGAATATACCCTGAAACCTGAATCAAGAGGGGAGTATGTGTTTGATAATATCAACGTGTACGTTCATGCTCCTTTGCAACTGGTTAAACGCCGGTACACTTTTATTGCCAGGGAGATCGTGAAAGTATATCCTTCTTACATACAGATGCGCCGCTACCAATTGCTGGCTGTGAGCAACCGGTTGCAGGAAGTAGGGGTAAAAAGAGTAAGAAGACTGGGGCACAGTATGGAATTTGAGCAGATCAAAGAATATGTTCGCGGTGACGATTACCGTACCATCAACTGGAAGGCAACAGCGCGGAAAGACGCACTGATGGTAAATAACTATACTGACGAAAGAAGCCAGCAGATATATTGTCTTATCAATAAAGGAAGGGTGATGAAAATGCCTTTTGCCGGGTTAACATTACTGGATTATGCCATCAATGCCGCCCTTGTCTTATCCAATGTAGCATTGGTAAAACAGGATAAAGCGGGGCTGATCACTTTCGCAGAGAATCTTGACACCTTTATTTTCGCTGATAAGAAGCCTACCCAGATGAACATTGTTCTGGAGACGCTTTATAAACAGCAAACACGCTTCCTGGAGTCGGATTTTGAAAAACTCTTTTCCGCCATCCGAAACCGGATCACAAATCGCAGCCTGCTCATATTGTTTACCAATTTTGAATCATTGGAAAGCCTTCAGCGGGAAATGGCGGCCTTGAAGAAAATCGCCCATTATCATCTATTATTAATCGTTTTTTTTGAAAATACGGAACTCAAATCATTGATCGAGAGAAAAGCAAGTAAGATGGAAGATATCTATATCAAAACGATCGCGGAAAAGTTTGCTTTTGAAAAAAGATTGATGGTTAAAGAACTTCATAAGAATGGGATCCTTTCCATTCTGACTACCCCGGAGAATCTAACCGTGAATACGGTGAATAAATATTTGGAATTAAAGACCAGGATGTCGATATAAGTGGGAGAAAATAGTCGATAGTCGATAGTCGATAGTCGATAGTCTTTAGTCTTTAGTCTGGAGTCATTAGCAGCTGAGTTCTTTTTGGAATAAATAAAGAAAATTGACTATCCTGATATAGCAACCAAGAATTTATTTGAACCACAACTTGTCCCGCAAACATGCGGGATAGGACATAGAAGCATAGAGTTTCACAACTTGTCCCGCCAAAGGCGCGGATAGAAAATCGGCCTTTGCGCCGTCGCCGAAGCTATGACCCAGGCGCCCTGCAAGCAAGCCTATGTGTTTCCTCCTATTGTGTGCTATGTACGGAGCCTGCCCTGACGAAGGAAGGGTGGTTCCATTACCAGGTTGCTATGTCCGGATGTTCATTTAAAGAAATTCTTAGCATCCATTTCCGGTTTCAAACTCGCCAGCACGTGTCTGCCGTTATAACTGGTTATATTGCGGAATGAATACATTCGAAGAAGGGCGGGTATTACTTATTAATAAACCTTTACACTGGACATCGTTTGATGCGGTGAGAAAGATCCGTAATCTGATACGAATAAAGAAAGTCGGTCATGCCGGAACACTGGATCCGCTGGCATCAGGATTACTCATTATCTGCACGGGAAAATTTACCAAAAGAATTAATGAATATATGGCCAGGGAGAAAGAATATACCGGCAGTTTCACTCTTGGCGCTACTACACCTACTTATGATCTTGAAAGCAAGCCCGTAAATTTTAAACCTGTAGATAATATAGATGAAGCTGACCTGGCAGATGCGGCAAACCAATTGACAGGAGAAATCATGCAGGTGCCCCCGGCCCATTCGGCCATAAAAATTGAAGGCAAAAGAGTGTACGAATTGGCGAGACAAGGTAAGGAAGTAAAAATAGAACCGCGCAGAGTAACGATTAGAGAATTTGAGATAATAACAACAGAAATGCCTGTCGTCCATTTTCGCGTAGTTTGTTCAACCGGTACTTATATCAGGAGTTTGGCGAATGATTTTGGGATCATCCTGGGGTGCGGCGCCTATTTAAGTAGTCTATGTCGCACGAAAATCGGGGAGTTTAGTCTCGCTGATGCGATGACGATTGATGAATTTACCACGACGTTAAACGGGTAATCTAGAAAATGAATGGATATCCAATTCCCAGCTGGAATTGTGTTCCCTTAAAAAAACTATATCCAAAAAACTCATTTTGGAGGTCTTTGTTGCCCATAGAAGGACTTGGGTCTTTTACCTTGTATGAATAGTCAAGGCGGATAACAAAAAATCCAAAATCGACACGAAGACCGACACCAGATCCAATCGCAAGATCACTTAAGAAGCTATTAAGATGAAAAACTGCCTCGGGAGGACCAGCCTCCTTCTTTAATAGCCAAATATTGCCGACATCAATAAATACTGCGCCATCCACTTTTATTCCAAGAGGTTTGCCAATTGGAAAACGATATTCGGCATTGGATTCAAATTGCACATCGCCATATCGATCCGGCGCGCCGCCCGGACCAGTAAAGTCTTTTACTATCGATCCCGGCCCCAGTCTTCGTAGTGCCCATGCCCGCATGCTATTCGGACCGCCGGCAACGTATTGTTTGAAAAAGGGCATTGTATTTTTCTTATCAGGATTCCTGGTTGTATTAAACGGATCCGCAACACCAATACCAATAAAACAGCGTAAGGCAATGGCAGTTTTTGAAAAACGGATAAGTCGTGCTCCTTCCAGGTCGACTTTGACGAACCGGTAGATTTCTGTATCAAGAAAGGGGCTGTGAATCGGAGCTAAAAAGAGCGGGGCTCCTTCGGAGTTGACTCGAAGAACATTCAGATTTTTATTCTTACCACCAGTAACGGTAAAATTGACAATAGTAGAAAATACAAGACCGTCGGTGAAAATATTTTTCAAAGACGGGTTGATTTTTATAAGCGAATCTAAACTGTCTTTTTTATTCAGGAGCGAATATTCGATATTGGGAAATTTCACTGTCCATAGTTTGTTCCTTCGCTGATATTCATAACCGAGGGCAGCATTTATTATTGATTGGTCATACAGGAACCGTCTTATCGTATTAGAAAGATTGCCAAAAAGACTGGACCGGTAATTGTCTTTCCGGTTTTCCGGGATAAGCTTATCGAATATCAGCGCCCGTGGAAAAACGATATTGCGGCTCAAGCTGATCTGTTGCGTCTGTATGACTTGTTTATTGCCACTGCTGCCGAGTTCAATACCATACCTTACATTCCAACTATCAAAATTTGCCCGCTTTCTGAAATTACGGTTCTGAACACCGACATTAATACCGATTCCAAAAAGCCTTCCTGAAGTAGCGCTTTGGTTGAGGCTTCCTTCCAAATTGGTAGTGAATGAGTATTTTTTCGCGGGAGTTAACCGGATAATATAATCAACAGTATCCTTGTCATGGCGGGGTATCTGGTCAATATTCACCAGCCGCCACGTTCCGATTAAATTCAGCCGGTTTACAGTGCGGATATACCTGCGTATGCGATATAGGCTATCATACGGGAGATAAATATTTGGTGGAAAGATCTTTGGTTTGAATTTGTTCCTGAATTGGATAATCGTCAGGTGATGACTCGTGTCTACGCTGACTTTGCGCACCAGTCCTGCGGTGTCAATAGTATAATCAGGAAAAACAGTAACGTCTCCATTATAAAACCTTACCAGTTTAAGGCTGTCGACATTTCTTAAACGGAATTCGAGGTTGGCGCTGGGACGCTGTCGTCTTTCCTTCAATCGCTGCAACTGCACAAGTTGTTCGAGAGGATCAATAGCGGGCTGCAGAAATGCTACATCCACTGTATCCCACATGCCGATCAATCCATCGCGGGTGAAACGCATATAACCATTGTTACGATAGAGCTCTGTAAGCCTGTCTATTTCGGCGGAGATGGAGCCTTTTGCAAATGGATCGCCTTTTTTAATAACAGCATCGTTCCGTGTCGATTCAGTAAGACGCTGTAACTGTGAGTCGCCTAAGTTGTAACTAACAGAATCAAGGCGCCATTGATTTCCGGGTTTAACATCAAAATTGATGTAGGTGCGATATTGATCAGTTTTTTTCTTCATGACGGTATCCCTGTAACTGATCGAGTCATTAAAATATCCCTGCGAAACAAGCAACGCATGCATAAATACAATAGACTTGTCGGCATTGGTGCTATCATACACAGGGGGATGTTTCATTACACTCCATAGCAGTTTATCAAGTTTCCTCACCCGCATGCTGTCGTCGAGCTGTGCACGTAAGCCGCTTTCGAGTGCTACCTTTTCTTCGTTTGAAAAGTTGCCAATTAGATTGATCTTTGTGTCAAAAACAAATGGCTTCTGAACGGGATATTTTTTTACAATAATGGGTACTTTACAGGAAGGAGTTGCGGCCAGTATAAACAATCCGGCAATGATTGCTTTCACCAGGTGGAGGTAAGAAAATGACCGGCCGGCTAACATAATTTTTAAACGGTATAGGATGCTTGGTAAAGCGAAGATCAAATATATTCAAAGTTTAGGCCAGAAAAAACATAGAGAGGAAGAAGGACTCTTTATTGCGGAAGGACCAAAGATCATACATGAGCTGTTGCATTCTGTTCCGCAACACGTGCAGGATGTATATGCTGTTAAAGAATGGCTAAAAGAAAACGCAAATCATCCCCACCAGCATAGCTTTCATGAAGTGAGTGATGCAGAGCTGGAAAGACTATCGCAGTTAAAAACCCCGAATGAGGTGATTGCTGTGGTCACAAAGTTTGATAATGCCAAAACAATTGCAACAAAAGGGAAGATCAGTTTGCTGCTGGATACTCTCCAGGATCCCGGTAATTTCGGGACGATCATCCGCACCGCCGATTGGTTTGGACTATCACAGGTTATTTGCAGCGAAGACTGTGCTGATATCTACAATCCAAAAGTCGTGCAGGCAACAATGGGAAGCATAGCCAGGGTAAACGTTTTTTATACCGACCTGGTAAAATGGCTGGAACAGCAAAATGAGGTACCCATTTACGTCACGATGCTCGAGGGTAAGGACGTAACTGAAATGGCCCCACTGAATGAAGGAATAATTGTTTTCGGAAATGAGTCAAAAGGTATTCACCAGGAAATAGTACAACTCGCAAACGAAAGAATAACTGTTCGGGGAAAAGGAAAGGCAGAGTCCTTAAATGCGGCGGTGGCGGTGGGGATTGTGTTGTCTCACATTGCCTGATCCATGATTTGGGTGGATTTATTGGATTTATGGGAATACGGCAGCACCAGTAATTAAGATGGGTCCCTACTCGTCGCCGGGCATCATCTGAAATGTATGGCTCTTACCGGCTGTATTTTCCGTACAATGACCGACGGTATCATCAAAATAAGAAAGCAAACCAGCAAAGTGCCAACGCAAATTGCAGCAACCTGCCACCATACGATCTTTACGGCAGCTTCGCTCAGGTAATACGCTTCTTCCTGTAATTTGATAAACCCGGTTTCCTGTTGAATATATAGGAATCCAATTGCAATAGCAGCGCCAATAATTATTCCTGTTATGGTAATAAAAACGGAATGTTGAAGGAATATTTTCTGGATCGTCCAGTTGCTGGCACCAAGAGATTTCAGGATGCCAATCATTCTTACTCTTTCGATCACCAACACAATAAGACAGGTAATAAGATTGATGACGGCTATGATGATCATAATGCCGATCAATACATTCCGGGTTACATCCTGCATACCGAGCCAATCAAAGATATTGGGTGAAATATCTTTTACGCTTTGTGTATCCCAGGTTACCGGGAATCCGTCGATGTTGTATATTTCATCAGCCGCCTGGTCGATCTTTTTATAGTCATCCAGAAATATTTCATAGCCGCCGATGGAATCTACTCCCCAGGTGTTCAGGCGTTGAATAAGAGCCAAATCACCAATCGCGAATGTTCTGTCGTATTCTTCTATGCCGGTCTTAAAAATACCTGTTACGGTTAACCTGTCCGGCCGTAGTTTATTTTCACTTGTTGAATTGTCGGGCCTGATGAAATAAATAAGTATCCGATCATTGACCTTTAGCTTCAGTTGATCAGCTGTGTAGGCTGACAGCATGATCTCACGGCTATATGTACTGTCATTAAACTGTATAGGCCGGCCTTCTTTTATAAACGGGCGAATATGGTCGAAGTTATAGGTGCTGTCCAGTCCCTTTACCAGGACACCTTCCATTTCATCTCTCGTTTTAAGCATTGCATAACGAGTGGCAAACGGATGAATGCTTTTTACCGCTGCGTTTTTTTTAATTTTCTCAACAAGGTCATCGTCTTTTATGATCGGGATTTCTTCCGTTATCAACGCTTTAAACGGCTGTTTTTCCTGCACATGAATATGTCCCCAGAAACTGAAAACTTTTTGACTTATGGTCGCCTGAAAGCCATTGGCAAAAGAGAGAGTAATGATCATCACAGCGACGCTGATGACAGTAGCTGCAATAGAAAGCCGGATAATAAACCGGGAAAATGACTTTCGGTCGCCAGGACCTGGGGACTGATTAAAAGCTAAACGGTTTGCTATAAAGCTTGCAACCTTCAAATTGGATTAGTGTTTTATGAGCCTGGTCGTTGCATCCCTTTTTGCAATTATTCCGTCTGTTCAGCGGCCCGGCCGGTTCATTCGATCAAAAGTAAGCCGCTAAAAACATTTTACCTGTTTTTTTGACCGAATTTTGCATATTGCATTGTATATATATCAAAATGAGAAGTGCCTGATGAAAAAGATCATAACGTTCAGCTCTGTTCTTACTCTCCTGACTGTTTTTACTGCGCATTCGCAATTACCCGATCATATTTACCGGCCCAGCATTCAAACCATTAAACTATACAAACTGGGAGATATTTACAGTTACCCAACGATGGCATTAAATGGAGCCGATCTATTGGAGCTACATTTTGATGACCTCGATGCAGATGTAAAGAATTGCTATTTTACCTACCAGCTTTGCAATGCTGATTGGACACCTTCCAGCCTGCAGGCTTACGATTACATTCGCGGGTTTCATTCTACACGCATTACCAGCTATCGTTATTCGTCCATGGCATTTACCAAATACACGCATTACACGGCGACGATTCCTGACAGAAATTCCGTTCCAACAAAGTCAGGCAACTATCTGCTGAAGGTTTTTTTGAATAATGATACGTCTGAACTTTTGTTTACCAGGAGATTTTTGGTAATTGATAACCGTGTCGCGATCGCTGCGCAGCTTATGCGGCCATCAAATGTGCAATTGTCACGGTCAGATCAACACGTGCGGATTGGCCTGAATACGACCAATGCACAGATCAACACGTTGTCGCCGCAGGACTTAAAACTTGTTGTATTGCAAAACAATATCTGGCCTTCGGCGGTACTTATAGACAGACCCAGCATCTACCGGGGCAATTATTATGAGTACAATGATGACGCACTCGATTTTCCAGCCGGCAAAGAATGGAGATGGGTGGACCTTCGCAGCTTAAAGCTGATGAGTGACAGGGTGCAAAAAATAGTCGATACGGCAAAAAGAGTGGAAGTATATGTGAAACCAGATGCCGAGCGAAAACAGCAGATATATGTTTATTACCGGGACCTGAACGGAATATACACCGTCGAAAATTCGGATGGCGATAATCCTTTCTGGCAAAGTGACTACGGCCATGTTCATTTCACCTATGTACCTCCGGGAAACCAGGCATATGCAGGCAGAGATCTTTACCTGTTCGGTGAATTGACCAATTTTGCTGCTGACGATGCTTCCCGCATGGTATTTAACCCTGAGAGAGGAGTGTATGAAGGAACTCTTTTTCTTAAACAGGGATATTATAATTACACATATGTTTCCCTGGACGCCAGGGAAAAAGCAAGGTATCGTTTCTCTTTTGCAGACACGGAAGGCAATTTTGATATTACAGAGAACAATTACACCGTGTTGGTTTATTATAAGTCTTTTGGAGGCAGATCCGATGAATTGATCGGGTATGCACTGGTCAATTCTATAATTGGACCGAGATAATGGCACCACTTAAAAAGCTTCCAACTTTCACATTGTTTAAAATCTTTTAAACCTCCAAACCGTTAACTTTGCGGCCGGCAGGTCTTACACGACCAGCTCCTGCTGAACCCTCCCAGGGCCGGAAGGCAGCAAGAGTAGGTGGTTGAGCGGTGCGATGTAATAAGCCTGCCTTTTTTTTCTCCCGTTCCACATTCAGTATTTAACCAACATCAACATGAAATTTTTTATTGATACAGCTAATCTCGCCCAGATCAAAGAAGCAAATGAGTTAGGCATATTGGATGGTGTTACCACCAATCCTTCTTTGATGGCAAAAGAAGGAATAAAAGGTCACGATGCCGTAATAAATCATTATAAAACCATTTGCGAAATGGTGAATGGCGATATCAGCGCTGAAGTTATTTCCACCGAATTCAAAGCCATCGTGGAAGAGGGAAAAAAATTGGCAGCAATTCACCCCAATATTGTGGTGAAAGTCCCGATGATCAAAGACGGTGTGAAGGCGATCAAATGGTTTACTGACAATGGCATTCGGACTAACTGCACTCTTTGTTTTTCCGCCGGCCAGGCTATCCTTGCCGCTAAAGCAGGAGCGGCCTACATTTCGCCGTTTATAGGGAGGATTGATGACAGTGGCTGGGATGGTGTAGTTTTAATTGAACAGATTTCCCGTATATATAAATTGCAGGGGTTTAAAACAAAAGTATTAGCGGCTTCTATCCGCAATGCATTACATATTGTGAAATGTGCAGAGGCTGGTGCAGACGTATGTACCTGCCCCCTTGAATCAATTCTTGGATTATTGAAACATCCATTAACAGATATTGGGCTGGCTAAGTTTTTGGAAGATGCGAAGAAAACTGCCTAGATTTATATTATACAATTATAAGAAGGTGACTGCTGCAGTCACCTTTTCTTTTTAATATTTTGTCACTGGATATGACTCTTGCTTTTCGGTTTGTCCTTTATTACTTCTTCCTTCGTGGGTAATGTTTCTGGATCAGGCTTTCTTTTTATCCAGATTGTCCTTTCGATAGAAACAGATGGATTTGATTTAAGAACAGCTTTTATTGTGACTTTTTCGTCCCTGAAATCCGAAGGAATTATCAATTCATTGCCCGAAAACTTACAGGCCGACGAGGTAAATTCAAGTTCTTTTGCCGTCAATGGCTTCCAGCTTCCGTTAGATAACTTGCCATCAACATTTATATAATTGTGTGTTCCTTTTTTAAGGCTATCGGTATAGAGATGGAAATAAATGCTGTCGACTTTCTGGGCCTTCCCAAAGGTGGCTGCCAAAATGTATGCCAGGCAAAATAAACTTTTCTTCACGCAATTCTTTTTATACAGGGAATGACGCAATCTGCGTACCAAAAGGTTGTATACATTGAGGGTCTAACAATTA
>JANWHX010000158.1 GCA_025450235.1 Chitinophagaceae bacterium
ATCTATTATTACGCAAAACCGCTTGAAGAAATTAAAGTTCCGCTGCGGGAAAAGCTTTTTGACTTTGATGAACAACAGATGGCCATCTACCAGCAAAAAAATGAAATAGAAACATTTCGCTTTATTGACTGGAAGAATTTTTCTGAAGCAAGTGTTACACTTCCCATCGACAAAATTGTCTCTAAGATCGTAAAAGAGAATTTTATTCATCGCCCATAGCGGCTTTTTTCATCTCAATGGCCGTAACTTCACCCAGATAGCGTTCGATCCATCCATGAACCAGGTATATAACGGGTGTCAGAATTATTGCCACGAGGAATTTATAGATATAGTTTACTATTCCCACAGCAATGAATAAACTAAAAGGCCATACAAAATCACTTCCAGTCTTATTAACCCGGGTTCCGACATAAAACGCAATAAAAAGCACTACAAAACTATCGATAAACTGCGAAATAAGTGTTGAACCGGTGGCCCGAAGCCAAATCCTTTTTTCGCCTGTCACTTTTTTTATCTTATGGAAAACGAATACATCGATCAATTGACCGAGAATAAACGCCGTCAGTGAACCGATGATGATAAATCCTCCCTGCCCCAAAACACTGTTGTAAGCTTTTTCCATGTCAGGCACCCCGCTGCCTTGTTTGCTTGTTATAAAAAAATCAGCGGGGGTAAGTTGCATAGCGCCATAAAAAATGATAAAAGCAAAAGCAATCAGGCCAGCTGTGAGCCATGATAAGAATCTCACTCCTTTCATACCATAATACTCGTTGATAATATCTGTCATGATAAATACAAACGGCCACAATAAGACACCGGCTGTAAGATTGACCGAAAGATCATTGCCGAATAAATTGACTTTGAGTGGTTCAAGCCCCAGGGTTTTTTCAAGGGAAAATATTTTAACGCCTATGATTTCAGCAATAAGCGCGTTTGCAATAAAAACTCCGGCAAGAATAATGAATAATCTCGTCGGTTTATGATGGATGATTGCTTTCAACATTAATAAAAATTAAATACAGCATTAAAACGAAAAGGAATATTATGTTTGAAATTACCAGCCACGCCGGAACAGGTATCTTTTTCCGGACCATCAATACACCCAGGTAAGAAATCAACGTTGCCGGAACGACAATGAGCCCGATCACAAAGCCGATGATTATAATCGTGGAGGAAACTGCGTCATTATTTGTTTTATTAAAAACCTGGAAAGAAAACGCAATAAGGAAGCAGCATCCGCAAATAAATGACAACCGCGATAAAAATAAAAGCCATTTCATAAAGTATAAATTTATTAACTATTTGTAATATTAGCAGATGAATAATTTCCTGAGTGTCGTCTGGTATCGTGTGTTGCCGCCGCATTATGGCGGCCAAAAAGGAATTGCTCATTTTAACGATCACCTGGGAAAAAAAGTATCGTTAACCTGCCTTTGCTCCAGAAATAACATCGTCGATGAACCCCTATCCTATAAAGTCTTGAATGGTCTGCCCCGGTCCAAATTGCAATTTTGGAATCCTTTGATCAGAAAGAGGATCTTGTCTTTGATCCGTGAACAAAGATTCACTCATGTTCTCATTGAGCACCCATGGCATGGCTGGCTGGGAAAGTATAAAAGGAAATATGGGTTTAAATTTATTGTGCATGCGCACAATATTGAGCATCTCCGGATAAAAGGAATAAATAAATTATCGTCGGGGCTGTTAAAAAGAACAGAAGAAAAAGCCTTCATCTTTGCGGACCACATCCTTTTTAAAACTGAAAATGATAAAAAGACTGCCGTTAGTCTTTTCCGTATTTCCCCGGAAAATTGTTTGATTGTTCCATATGGGGTCCGGGAAAAGGAACAGTTTGTCGCAGACACCGAAATAAAAGACCAGCTAAGAGAAAAATACAACATTGCCCCGGAAGAAAAGCTCATCTTATTTGCGGGGACATTGGATTATGGGCCAAACGCCAGGGCCCTTGAAACGATAATACATCATATCATTCCATTGTTGCAACAGAAGCAATTCCGTTTCAGATTGCTCATTTGCGGTGCGCTACCCGGGAAGAGAATGTCGGCCCTGAATGCAATACAGAGCGTGTCAGCTGTTGGATTCGTTTCAGCAATCGGGAATTACATGCAGGCTGCGGATGTATTTATTAACCCGGTACTGACTGGATCAGGTATTCAAACAAAAAACATCGAAGCCATTGCCAATGGATGTAATGTTGTCGCTACTGCGTTTGCATCGACCGGCCTGCCCGCTTACCTTGATCAAAAAAAACTATTTGTGTCGGCAAACCATGACTGGGTGTCTTTTGCCGATAATATCATTATGGCCGGTTCTCTTACCCATATTACTCCGCAGCAGTTTTATGTCGATTATTACTGGCAAAATATTATTGATCGCATGTTACCGGAGATTGTGTCTGTGAAACCAGAGTCATAAAAAACCTTTATTTTGCCGATTAAATCATTCTTCATGAAGGCCATCAACTGGAAAAAGCTGTTACCGCATATCATTGCAATTGTCACTTTTCTGGTAATAGCCGTTTTATTCTGTAAACCTGTTCTTGAAGGCAGAGTTCTTTCGCAGCATGATGTCACCCAGTATGAAGGCGGTAGCAAGGACATAGCGAACTATGTGGCAAAGCACGGGAACGCGCCACTATGGACGAATGGTATGTTTAGCGGAATGCCTACCTACCAGATTTGGATGCCTGGCAATAATGTCCTTCCTCATTATGTAACTAAAATATTGACACTTGGTTTACCCCAGCCTATCCAGTTCTTTTTTCTTGCCTGCCTGATGTTTTATTTCCTGTCACAGGTGCTTGGTGTGAATCCTTACATCGGCATTTTTGGTTCGTTGGCTTTTGGTTATTCTACTTTTAACGCGGTGATCATCTCCGCCGGGCATGTGACGCAAATGTGGGTTATTGCGTACATGCCGGCATTATTGGCTTCATTGCTGCTGATATATAAAAAGAAATACCTGTTGGGATCAGGTTTACTCGCTTTATTTACAGCCACCCAGATCGGGCTCAACCACCTGCAGGTTTCTTATTACCTGTTTATTGTATTGGCGATCTATACAATTTTTTGCATCATAAGCTGGATAAAGAATAAAGAATGGGCGCATTTGATCAAATCACTGGTCTGCACAATTGTGGCCGCATTGGTTGGTATTATGGTTAATGCCGTGACATTGCTTACGACGTATGAATATTCCAAGGAAACGATCCGCGGAGGTTCCCTGTCATTAAAGGATTCGACTTCAACAAAAGGATCCGGCTTGTCCAAACAATATGCGTTTGAATACAGTTATCCACCGATGGAAACATTTACAGTATTGTTCCCCCGGATGTACGGTGGAAGTGCTGGCATAAGGGAGATCGGCGAAGATTCAAAAGTAAACGCGGCGCTAACGGAAATGCCACCGCAATTAGCGCAGCAACTGAATGGAATTCAAACCGGCTATTGGGGTGCCCTTACTTACACTGCCGGTCCGCCATATTTCGGCGCTATTATTTGGTTCCTGTTTATTGTTTTCCTGTTTTTCGTAAAAGGTGATATAAAGTGGACGATCATTGTCGCAAGTGCACTTGCTTTCATTTTAGCATGGGGCCGATTTTTTCCCGAGGTCAATTATTTCCTTTTCGAGCACCTGCCGCTTTATAATAAGTTCAGGGCACCAACGATGAGCCTGGTAATTCCTCAATTTTTATGGTGTGTTGCGGCAATAATTGCGTTACAGGCCATCATTGACACTCGTAATGATCCCGACACGCGAAAAAAATTGAAGAAAGCAGGAATGGTAGCAGCGGGTGTAATTGTTATTGCTTTTATGGCCTATCTATCATTAGATTATCTGGGTGAAGCTATGAAAGGATTGAAAGAACAGGTGGCTAATCAACAGGAGCAGGTAAAGACGCCTGTTTTGTCTGCCGTTAATGCATTAGTAGAAGACAGGAAAAGTATTTTTTTGCTGGATATCTTCAAGGCATTGGCAATTATTGGCATTTTCTTTTTTGTATTAACACTCTATGTCCGAAAGAAATTGAAAACGGATGCCTGGGTATTAGGCGCCGCTATTTTTCTGATACTAATTGACCTTTTACCACTCGATAATACTTATCTGAATAAAACGCCGCTGGGAGAAAGTGCCTATACAGAGCCCGAAGAGAGTAAACCGGAACTGGCTATGGGGAAAGCAGATCAGCAAATATTGAAAGATACCAGTTGGTACCGTGTATTAAATCTTGCTGTATCCCCTTTCCAGGATGCCTCCACGTCTTATAATCATAAATCGATCGGGGGGTATCATGCCGCTAAAATTGGGCGGTACCAGGATGTATGGGAAAACAAAGTCTCACCCGAGGTGGAATTATTCAGGAATGACACTGCCGCTCAAATGGGACTTGGCCTCAACCCGGCCTCGTACACAGGTTTAAACATGCTTAATACAAAATACATCATTGGCGCTAACCCACCCATTACTTCCAATGAACGGCCTCTTGTAATCGCTAATCCAAATGCTCTCGGGCCTTGTTGGTTTGTACGGGAAGTTAGGTTTGCTAAGGATCTGAAAGAAGAGATGAATTCTTTGATTGGTCTTGATGCATCGAAAGTTGCCATCGTACCCGAAGACCAAAAAGCTAAAGTAACCCTCCCGGTATATGATTCTGCGGCTAAGATTGAGTTGGTGAAAAATGATAATGATGTTATAACGTATCGATCATCTGCGGCAACCGGTCAATTTGCTGTATTTAGTGAAGTATATTACTCAGAAGGATGGAATGCCTATATCGATGGTAAAAAAACGGATTACGTCAAAACCAATTACACGCTAAGGGGTTTGAGTGTGCCTGCAGGAAATCATACAGTAGAATTTAAGTTTGAGCCGCCTTCTTATAAGCGGGGAAGAACGTTCACCAGTATCGGTCAGGTCATCGTCCTCGCACTATTAATAACAGGCATTTTTGTGGAAATAAGGAACAGGAGAAAGACGAGTAGTTGATTGGTTAATTGGTTGATTGGTTAATTGGTTGATTGGTTTTGCGCTATTGAATGCTGCAGACGACTAATCAACTAGTCAACAAATCAACAATTTTCATTTCTCTTTCTTCGTAAACCGCCAATAAAGATTTTTTAACAGCACGGTTGTGCTTTCCGGGTTACGCAGGTCGATGATCTTTCGTTGTATGACTGCATCTTTAAGTTGTTGCCAGTAAAGTTCCTTGTGTTTTTCCATTACATAACTAACAATAGCTTCCCGTTGAGGCTCCGATTGAGTCAGCAGCATTGATTTTTCTGTTACCCTGTAATTCAACAAGAATTCTTTAAGCACGTGCACCTTCCACCCTGCTGCGGTAAGACGTATCCAAAATTCCCAATCTTCATAACCGGTTTTCATCTGCTCATCATACCCACCGATACTTTCCCAGCATTGCCGTCTGAACATGGCGCTGGCACAGCTTTCCTGGCGATAGAGGAAATTTTTG
This sequence comes from Chitinophagaceae bacterium, assembly GCA_025450235.1. GTDB lineage: Bacteria > Bacteroidota > Bacteroidia > Chitinophagales > Chitinophagaceae > VBAT01. The sequence goes on from JANWHX010000158.1 coordinate 5,492, forward strand.
ATGTCCCCGCCAAGAGGTTTCCATGTATATTTTTTCAGCCCAAAGCTTTTTAAGTAGCAAGTGACGGCGCCGGCTGA
>JANWHX010000159.1 GCA_025450235.1 Chitinophagaceae bacterium
TTCGCGGGGAGTTTGGGCTTCACTTTCCGCCAGTGAGTATATCATAAATTGCTGAAGAACGGGAAGACGTCCTTTCAAAAGACAAAATTAAACAAAAGCAATATTCGCTTTGAGATTTATTTAATAAGGTCCATCTGATTTCTTACAAGGAAAAGCCATTCCACTCCGGGTGAAATGGCTCTTACTAACCAGGGGCTTCATCAAAAAGCTTTTTTCTCGTTTGGCTTCGCCGGACCGGGAAATTTTGGAGTAAGCCCCATATTGTAGAAGGTAAACGAATAAATATCAGCGCTAAGCTCCAATCCCTTCTTCAGGTTGCTGGCGCCATGACCGGAGTTGGTTTCAATCCTTATTAACACCGAATTATTCCCTTTGTATTTATCCTGGATCGTGGCCGCGTATTTAAATGAATGAGCCGGAACAACACGGTCATCATGATCGGCCGTAGTGATTAATGTTGCAGGATATTTCAATCCCGGTTTGATATTATGAATCGGGGAATAAGCGTAAAGGTTTTTGAAATCAGCAGCACTGTCACTGTTTCCATATTCGGCAATCCAGTTCCAGCCGATGGTGAATTTTTGATAGCGGAGCATATCCATTACGCCAACCTGCGGGATGGCTACTTTAAACAATTCGGGCCGTTGATTCATCACTGCGCCTACCAGCAGGCCACCATTGGAACCGCCCTGTATCGACAAATAATCGGACGAAGTATATTTCTTTTTGATGAGATATTCGGCTGCCGCGATAAAATCATCAAAGACATTTTGTTTATTAAAACGCATGCCAGCCTGGTGCCATTTTTCACCATATTCACTGCCACCCCTCATATTGGCCAACGCAAAAATTCCACCTTGTTCCAGCCAGGTGATCCTGGTTGTACTAAACGAAGGATTGCTGCTGATATTAAATCCGCCATAACCAGTCAGCATGGTTGGATTCTTTCCGTTCCTCTCTGTTCCTTTTTTATACACAATAAACATAGGCACCTTAGTTCCATCCTTGCTCGGATAGAAAACCTGCTCGGTTACATAATCTTCAGGATTGAATTTAACTTCAGGTTTCCTGAATACAACAGTCTCACCGGTAGCGATATTGTATTGGTAAATAGTAGGAGGGAAGGTGAAAGAAGTAAAGGTATAGAAGACTACTTTATCCTCTTTCCTTCCGCCAAAGCCACTGGATGTGCCAAGTGCAGGCAGCTTTACTTCCTTTTCAAATTTTCCATACATGTCATGAACATACACACGGCTTGTTACATCCTTTAAATAGGTAATAAACAGTTTTCCGCCGGCAGAAGAAATGCCGGAGATCACTTCTTCTTTTTCAGGTATAATAGTTTTCCAGTTGGACGATTCGGGATGCAACGGGTCAACCATTACCACCCTTCGGTTCTTTGCACCATCATCGGTGCTGATCAGGAATTTGCCATCCACATCGTCTACCAGGTTATAATGAAGATTACCAATTTCTTTAATGATCGGTTTAAAAGTTTTGTCACCGCTTTTACTGTCAAAATACCAGATAGCATTTCCATCCTTTCCTTTTCCGCGATCACTCATATTGAGAAATACATAACGCTGATCTTCACTGGTGAACACAGTATGAAAACGCTGGGGATTGGCCTTGTCCTCGTAAACCAGCATGTCATTCTCCTGTGATGTTCCCACCTTATGATAGTAAACCTGGTGGTTCTCATTTTTAGTGGATAGCTCTTTGCCTTTATCAGGAGTAGGGTAGCGACTGTAATAAAATCCGTCGCCCTGCCAGGACGCGCCTGAGACTTTTACCCAGGCAAGGGAATCGGGCAGGTATTTGAGCGTGGTCATGTTCATTACAAAAAATGTTCTCCAGTCGCTGCCGCCAGTTGATTTTCCGACAACTGCATAATGCCCATCTTTTGATAAAGAAAATGTGGCAAGACTGGTCGTTCCATCAGCGGAGAATTTGTTGGGGTCCAGCACAAGTTCAGGTTTACCATCCAGGCCTTTTTGCCGGTAGGTCACATTCTGATTTTGTAAACCGTCATTTCTTGAATAATAGTAATATTCATTATTACGTGAAGGAGCCGAATATTTTGGATAGTTGTTTAATTCTTCCAGCCGCGATAACCATTGTGCCCGGTACGGGATCTTTTCCAGGTACCCGAAAGTCACTGTATTCTGTTCCTTCACCCAGGCCTTTGTTTCCTGGCTGTTATCATCCTCAAGCCATCGATACGGATCTGCAACCTGGGTGCCACTGTAATTGTCCACCACGTCTGTCTTTTTGGTTTGGGGATATTGTAACTGGGCCGGCAACCAACATGGCGTCGTTAGCAGAACGATCAGGAGAAGACGTTTCATATAGCGATGTTTGTCGCTAAAGATAAGGCGGTATTGCGATCTATGTTTGCCGCCAGTACAAAAACTTTTTGGTTCTTAGCCGCGAATCGCCTCGAATAATCTTTTCAGGTCATTTTCCTGCTGGAAACTGATCTTGTTTTGTTTAAGATATGTTTCTGTCTTGCCTTGCTTTTCAGCGGGTAACATTTTAAGGAGATTTGTTTTGTTAGCCTTTATCATACCGGCAGGTGCACGCATAAGGAACCATGTCACATCTTCTGTCAGCACAATATCCTGGTTGACGATGAGGCTATATACGGCGCCGCGAACAGATATCTCCTTAATGTTTGTGATCGACCCGGTTGGATTAGGTCGACCGTATGCACCGATATCTTCATATTGCGAACTAAGCACAACTTTTTTTAATAGCCTTATTGAATCACTCTGCGATACAATTTCAAAAAAGCCATTATTGAATATAAAAGTTGTTTTTTCAAAAGCAACTGAATCAAGATCGGCTGCATTAGCCAGGTCAAGTGTGTCTCCTTTTGGGCTGATAAATTGCAATGCGCCGGAAAGCATGTTATAGTTGAATAAAACACTACTGCTGCGGATACCGCTCCGGAAATGTAAGGTCGCCTTTCCGAATTGCGGGAAACGATAAAAGCCTTGCGGTGAATAAGCCTGGGCGACATCTTCCCCCGCTTTCACCCGGATTGACCTGGCCGTTTGGCCATAACAAAAATTTGAAATGAGTATAAATAGTAAAGTGAAAGGCGCAATATATCTCATAACCGAAATGCTTATGCCGGGAAATAAAGTTTGACCTAAAAAGATAGCCACAGCAATATTCCAATTTACATAAATAGCCGATCAAAGAAAAATTATCATTCTTCGGTTCGAATATCAAAACAAACCGAATCTTTCCATTGCTAAGTGAATAAATCACTTACTTACATTTGCGGAATGAGAAAACTTCTTTTTGTACTCTTTTGTCTTGCCATTTGCATTACAGCATTGGTACAGCCCGACACTATTCAAAAAATTGTACCCGGTAGATTGAACAGCCTTGAGCAGCAGCAGAAACCTTACGTGATTATGATATCGGCCGATGGATTCAGGTATGATTATGCAGAGAAACATCATGCCGCTACATTGCTTTCATTGAGCAAAAGCGGTGTCAGGGCCGCTTCAATGATCCCTTCTTACCCAAGTCTTACCTTCCCTAACCATTATTCGCTTGTTCAAATAACGATCAGATCCCGGTCTGAAAATGAAGAGCATTCTGGTTACCAGGATGCTCTTCATATATAACACAATGTCGGATTATTTTATTTTCAGCACAGGTTTTAATTTATATTCACCAGTGCCCGTTTGCATAATAGACAGTGCCGCATCAAAATCGATAAGCAACGAATCTAACGTTGCATTGAGTTGCTTGTTGATTTTTATTTTCAACCCGGATTCACTTCCGCTCGGAATAGTTAGAGGATATTCTGTACTGTCGATAACAATACTATTATCATTGCCTAGCACAAAACGCACTTCTTTCAATACGCCGGTAGGAATGATGCCCGTTGCAAGAAGCGTGTCGACGCCGTTTTGCAGGCCGAGCAGGTTATAAACTGCTGCATTTGTGTTCAAACTGACCCAGCCAGTCGAATCGTCTCGCATGTTGACCCGCACTTCGCGAATGTCTACGTTGACTTCGGTGGCATTAAAAGGATTGTCTGTGAGACGGATATTTAAAATGGTTGTTCCTGAATTGTTTTCCTTTCGGCACGCATTAAATGCAACCAGCAAGAAGGCGGCAAGAAATGTCACGGTAATTTTACGTATCAGCATGATTTTGGGGTTTTTCAGTAATCAGAGAAAATCATGCCGCAGCATGCATATCAAACAGGTGTGTAAAACAATAGCCTGAATACAGTGATTATTTCCTGGTATTTTACGAGAATTCACCCGATGATTCGATCATCGCGGTTTACAGAACTTCCAAAAAGGAGAAAGCTGGTGTTTGAGCCACAAGCTTTCGCTAAAGCGTTAACTGTGCCTTTTGACACAACATTCAACATCTATGGAATGCTCCGGTTATCACTAATATTAATTGTGTTGTTCCCAATGAAGAGGCAAGAACAAACCAATCATGATTGCATGACCGCGAACAAGGCCATTACGTTGGGTCGCACAGCTGCGTCAGCGCCAACATTGGCTCTTATAACGGAGAAACTGATCTGGCCATTTGCAATAAAACCGACAAGTAAAAAATAGGTTAGCAGGACCAGTCAGCTTGCAGGCAATATTACCGATGAGCCCATACTCTTACCCTCGATACAGCAGAGACTACTGAGCTGCCGTCAAAGACCCATGCAATTACCCGGTAACTTATGATTCCCGGGGTAATATTATTGTCGATGTACCTGAGTGCAGATTCACCATCCGGCACAAAAGATTCAACATCTTCCCACAATGCCTCAGGGTTTGACGGACTCTCGTAAGTTCGCTGTAATGTAAAAACGAAAACTCCGTTGGTTGAATTAAGCGCCCAGCTTACATTCACCCCTTTACATTCATGATAGGCCCGGAACATTATAAAATCGTAATTCTCTGATTTGCTGATCTTAACCGATTTGGTCTCTGATAATTTAGAAACCTCGAACGTTGTCGGGGCATTTACAGCAAAAAAGGCCATTGACAAAAGAACAATTTGCGTTTTCATAAGGTATCATTTTATAGAGTAAATTTATAATATCTGCCTAATGAAGTCAAGGTAAATACACCGACCAGAAGTCTTCAAATAAAACACAAAAGATGCAGATGTTCCACTTGTTAAAACCACTATCAAGAAACCCACTGTTTTACGTTCGGGCGAGTACCTGATCTGATCGCAGAGACTGTTGTCCGTGGATGGTTTTGTGAGGGAAAATCGTACCTCCGGTTCGGGAATCTACTCGCCAAATTCAAATTTTTCGGTAGGATTGTTACCATTGCAGGTATTGAATTCAATTTTTAATTTAACTGTTTGATTCACTCCTATGAAAAAGCTATTATCCATTGGTTGTTTCTATATGTATATGCATAGTATTGCTCAATCTCCTATTGTGGTCAGTACTCCAAAAACATCCGGGGAAAAAGTATTGGTAAAAGCGTTGACGGCACTGGTGAATCGCGAGGGAAACAAGAAAACTCCTTTACGGAAACTCAACCTTTCAACGTTTGAATACCCTTAAAAAAGAACGCAGTCTTATTCCTGCAGTTTCTTCACTTCTTCTTCCTTAATTTCAGTCTCCAGCTTTTCTTTCTTCAGATTTATCCGTATCCGGTTATATATTCCCATATAAATATTGGCAATCCAAACCAGGGAGAAACCGGCAAAAAGATACCCGCGCCAGTCATTGAATAGCAGGTGATACCTGCTTATGACCAAAATTAAAATCGTCACATAGTGACTAAAGCAATATTCACAGGTGAAGACATAAAAGAATTTTCTTTTAATAAATGTTTTACTCCTTCTTGACTGCCCGAGACAATATTCTCTTGGCTCCCTGAATATTTCTTCATGAGTTACCGTCCACGAGATACAAGCAATGGGAAGGGCTAATAAAAATAACCACGATATCTGGGTGCCGATGGTCATGTCAACATATTTAAGTTGCTCCCTATCGCAAGCAATATTCCTGCCCGATTATTCCTTTCCGGATGCTTTTGGTTGAGACAAACCTGTTTCATGAAGAGTCAATCTCTGAATTCCTGGCTGATCATTAATCCATGAAATCCACCGTCCATGATCCCTATACCGACCCGGCCAAACGAAGGATGAAGGATATTGGCTTTATGACCCGGCGAATTCATCAGGTTAACATGGGCAATTCTTACTGTTTGCGCTAAAGCCAGGTTTTCACCCGCAGTCTTAAAGCTGACATTAGCTTCTTTCATTCTCTGAAACGGATCTTTTCCATCCGGGTTGAGATGAGCAAAATATCCACGTACGAACATATCATTTGAGTGGACTCTTGCAACCAGGGTCAATTCAGGATCTGCTGTTAATGGTTTCAATCCTCTTTCAGTCCTTTCCTTGTTTACCAGGACAAGCATTTGATCTTCCAACGCGGGCCTGGGAACTGCCTTATTATATTTAAATAATAATGAAACTCTTTCACTCGACTGTGGGTGAACCGTGAGGCTATTCATTGTTTGCCTTATTGCTTCATCAAATACAACAGACAGTTTGCGACTTGCCCATTCTGATTGCATCGCCAATTGACCGGTGAAGCGACTGCTGCGGGCCGCATTAGTCAGGCTGTCTTTTAATGGTAAGGCCAGGAATAATGTGGCAAAAATTATCGCGTAAAGTAAGCCATTGATGGCCCCTGGGATGATGCCCAGGAATTTATTTATAACACTGCGATTCAAGTTTTCAGGAATTGCCCTCCCAATATATCCTGTAACAAGCCCGATCAATATCCTTGCAACAAGAGCAGTTAAAATAAAGGCAACGGGTAACAACCAGGCACCAAGGTTAAGAAGCGAAGTAAGAAATCTTGTTGTATAGGGATAAAAGATGTAACCCACAACAAGACTACCGGCCCATGTGACAAGATCGAGGCTGCCCAAAATAAAGCCACGTTTCCAACCTACAATTATTGCCAGCAAAAAGATGATTGCGAGAATCAGATCGACAAGATTCATGATATTGGATTATAAAACATTAAATCTTGCATACAAATAGTATGCCCCTATAGTGCTAAAGAGATCCCCGTTTCCCAGGTGTTTGGTGTCTTAAACGGAACCTCGCGGCGTTCATATTTTTTTTACCTGCCTTCTTTTATTCAAAAACTCTTCAAACTGTTTAAGTGAAAAGCTGCTTAGGTTATGTTCGCGGGTCAACCCGGCCTTTTGGGCTGCCAGGGTCCCATACTTAATATCATCAAATCCTTCGAGGTAGTGTGCATCGGGATCAATAGAGATCAACACATTTTTTTGCATTGCGTAATCAATCCATCTCCAGTCAATATCGAGGCGACGGGGATGAGCGTTCAATTCAACGACAACATGATTGGCCGCACAGGCGTCTATGATCTTTTTATGATCAACAGGATAGCCATTCCGACTAAGGAGCAAACGGCCGGTCATGTGGCCGAGTATGGTCGTATACGGATTTTCAATTGCTCTCAGCAGCCGCATCATTGCCTTTTCTTCATTCATTTTAATGTTACTGTGTATAGAGGCAATCACCAGGTCAAATGTGGCGAGTATTTTATTTTCATAGTCCATATTCCCGTCATTCAAGATATCACACTCGATACTCTTGAAAATTTTGAATGGCTTAAGCTTACCATTTAATTCCTCAATATAGCTGTGTTGTTCACGGATTCGTTCCTCTGACAATCCATTGGCATACGCTGCCGCCTTTGAATGGTCGGATATCACCATGTATTCGAACCCTCTTTTGATACATTCTTTTGCCATCTCTTCAACGGTTGGAGCGCCATCGCTCCAGTTGCTATGACTGTGTATGATGGACTTTACGTCTCCAGGTTGAATCAGGTTCGGCAATGCCTTTTTCCTGGCTTTTTCAATAATAGCGGCCGACTCACGCAACATGGGTGGTATATATTGAATCCCTGCTTTTTCAAAAACAATCGCATCATCTTCGGTTTCATCACCATTATATTTCAGCTTCGGATATGCTTTATTAAATGCATCAACAAATTCTTTACAGCCGGTTGTTTTGAATAATTCCTCAGCCCGGTTCGTGCAACCTGTATAGAGGCGCAGCTTCAGTCCATTTCTTAGTTTATATAAAAGGGTGGTGGCTGTTTCTTCCAACAGTTCCGGCGGTTGGGCGGTTTCAAATTTTGGCTTTATCAATTGATTGTTTTCCATCACTACAAACTCGAGCTCATCGATGGTCAATTCCTGTCTTCTGAATGCACCGGTCACTCTTACCGTTTCATTAGAAAATATTTTCCTGAGATAGCCATCTACCTGTGGGAACACTTCATCTATTTGCGCATATAAAAAACTTCCCTGGTTCTGTAAATAAAATTCTATCGCCTCCTGCACGTTCACCTGTGTTTTACCTCCAAACCCTTTAAAGAGTGTCAAACGATTTTCATTACATGCATACAACAACTCGCCGATGGATTCAATCTCCATCTCTTTCCAAATCGTATTGATTTTCTTAGGACCAATGCCTTTAATATTCAGCATTTCGACAACGCCGGGCGGAGTTTTTTGCAGGTATTCCGTCAATATCTTCAATTCGCCGGTATCCAGCATTTCTATGACTTTTTTGCCTACACTGTCGCCAATACCCTTAATTGAGAAAAGTTTCTCCCGCGGAGTCTCCCTGAGCTGCCCGGGCATTTTGTCGATATTAAAGGCTGCGATAGAGTAAGTTTTGGTCTTAAAAGAGTTTTCTCCATGTATATCCATTAGTTTGGACAGGAGTGAAAAATTATCGGCAATAGCAGAATTGTCCATAAATGCAATTTAAACTCATTTCTAAAAAACAA
>JANWHX010000160.1 GCA_025450235.1 Chitinophagaceae bacterium
ATGATCCAGTCTTTGGATTTAAGAAGGACGGATAGCGTTCTTGATGTGGCGGCAGGAACTGGTGAGCCCGGACTTACGATTGCTGCGATTACAAAAGAAGGCAAGGTAGTTATTAATGATCTCGCCGCGTCCATGCTTCAAATTGCCCACGAAAATGCCGCGAAAAAAGGAATCACAAATTATGAGACTGTTGCCTGCGATGTTTCCGAGTTGCCTTTCGATAACGATACATTTGATGCAGTGTGTTGCCGGCTAGGCTTTATGTTTTTTCCCGATATGGCTGTCGCTGCGCAAGAGATGGTAAGAGTGGTAAAGCCGGGTGGAAGAATTGTGACAGCCGTATGGGCGATGCCCGAGAAGAATTTTTGGATCAGCGGTTTGATGAATATTGTAAATAGAAATCTGAACTTACCCCCACCGAAACCGGGCGCGCCGGGAATAGTTCGTTGCGCGGCTCCGGGCGTGTTAGCCGGGATATTCGGGCAGGCGGGACTGAATAACATTGCCCAATGGGAAATTAATGGCAAACTGAACTGCGGATCCAATGATCAGTACTGGAGTTTTATGAACGAAGTAATTGCTCCTGTAGTGGCCGCCATGAACAAAGCCGATCACGCAATGCAGAGAAAAATAAAAGAAGAGATTTACGCCTTGATCGACACCAGATACCCGGATAAAAAAGTTGCACTCGATTATACCACGCTGATTATTTCCGGGGAAAAATAATTACTCGTTTTTTTTAAGCAGGTGTCTTGGCGCCCTGATTTCCCAGGAAGCATATAGTAATTCTTTCAACTCTTTTTTCTTTACGGCAGCAAGATCGATCAGCATGGCAGGATAATTCTTATAATGATCAGTAATAAAGAAAGTAGCCGGATTTCCTTTCATCCATTTGTCTCGTTCATTTGTATAAACGACCAGGGTCTTTCCATCTTCCTTAAATCTTGCAAACATTTTATTGTTAACCTTGAAAGCCGGCGTTCCATAAGAAGTAGAAGGAACGACACCCGGAAAACTCAATGCGATGGAACTTACTTTGCTATAAAATGCAATGACATCTATGTCCATAATAATCTAAGTTATCATTTTGACAGGAATAAACTCTTACTTCCTTATCAAACTCTTTCTCCTTTAGGGTTCTAAGCCCCTCTCCTTTGGAGAGGGGTTTGGGGTGAGGTCGAAACACTATCTTTACCCTTCATGAATTTATTTACTGATAAAGCAATCATCATTATCACTTGCCCGAAGAGACTTGCTCCCTGGCTGGAACAGGAAGTAAAAGAACTTGGCTTCATTACAGATGAAGTATTTGTGACGGGTGTAAAGCTTTCCGGGACTATCAACGATTGCATCAAGTTAAACCTGAACCTTCGCTGTGCCAGCCAGGTCCTTTATAAGCTAAAACAATTTGAGGCCAACGATGCTGATGCTATTTATAAAAATCTTGTTGAGTATCCATGGGAAGATATATTGCCCAATCCCGGTTACTTTTCCATTACAAGCAATGTAAATAATCCCACGATAAATAATAGCATGTTTGCTAACCTGCGGGTAAAAGACGCCATCGTTGACAGGTTGCGGGATAAAAGAGGCACACGTCCTTCAACGGGCTCGGCGCTGATAGGCGCTGTTATCAATCTCTTTTGGAAAAACGAAAGAGCTGAAATATTTATTGACACATCAGGCGATTCACTTGGAAGACATGGCTATCGCAAAATACCCGGCCAGGCACCTATGCTGGAAGCATTGGCTGCCGCTACAGTATATGCTACACAATGGGATAAAAAATCTCCCTTCGTAAATCCTATGTGTGGGTCCGGGACTGTAGCTATTGAAGCTGCGATGATCGCCACCAACCGGCGCCCGGGTTTATTCAGGACCAATTACGCTTTTATGCATTTGCGGGGGTATGACGAAAAAATTTACCAGGCGGAAGACTCCTTGCTGGAACAACAAATCATCGATGTGCCGGGTCTTCGCATCATTGCGACAGATTACAGTGCCCGGGCGGTTGAGAATGCAAGGAAGAATGCAACAGCGGCAGGTGTAGCCCGGCTCATTAATTTTACTGTTTGTGACTTTGCTGAAACGGAAATTCCGCCATCTGTTCCCGGTATTTTTTATGTAAACCCGGAATACGGTGAACGTTTGGGTGATATTAACCAGCTGGAAGGAACTTACAGCCGTATCGGTGATTTTATGAAACAGAAATGCGGCGGCTACCTGGGCTATGTGTTTACCGGTAACCTTGAGTTAGCTAAAAAAATAGGGTTGAAAGCCAAACGCAGGATAGAATTTTATACGAGTACAATTGATTGTCGTTTGCTGGAATATGAACTGTATAGCGGAAGCCGGTCGGAAAAGGTTTAAATCGTTTAAGGGTTGAAGGTTTAAGGTTTTCCGTCGAAATGAGGAACATTTCAAAAAATGTCCCTATTAAATGTATTCTGTATATGAATAAATTGATTTATTTATAAAAACAGCTTATACAATTTTTGTAACTTTCATATTTGCAGCAAACCATGAAATGGAAGGTACTTACAGCCCTGGTTCTTATCGTAGCAACGATTGTTATCATCAGTTCCTGTCTCCATGCCGGGCGTGGCGATAAATTGCCTGACCAAGTAAGTTTCAACTTTCACATCCGACCCATTCTTTCCGACAAATGCTTCAAATGTCATGGACCGGATGCCAACAAGCGGCAGGCACAGTTTCGGTTGGATATTGCCGACAGCGCTTTTGCTCCGCTGAAGGAAACCAAAGGTGCGTTTGCGATCGTACCCGGCAAACCAGAAGAATCAGAACTGTACAAACGCATCTCCTCCACGGATACTTCGTATATGATGCCTGCGCCTGAATCGCATCTTGGCGTGTTGAATGAATATGAAATCAAACTGTTTAAGAAATGGATTGAGCAGGGCGCACATTACGAGAACCACTGGGCATTTACTCCTCCTCAAAAAACTCCGTTGCCAAAAGTCAACGATAAAACCTGGATAAAAAATGAGATTGATCATTTCATTTTACAAAAGCTGGATGAAAAAAACCTTTCTCCCAACGAAGAGGCCGATAAAGAACGATTGCTGAAAAGAGTGTCATTGGATATTACCGGGCTGCCGCCGACCATAGAAATGATGGATAAATTCCTGAATGATAAATCAGCCAATGCATATGAGAAAATGGTCGACGAATTGATGAAGATGCCGCAGTATGGAGAAAAAATGGCAGTACACTGGCTGGATGTAGCAAGATATGCTGATAGCTACGGTTACCAGGATGATAACATACGCACTCAATGGCCCTGGAGAGATTGGGTGATCCATGCGTTCAACAAGAATATTCCGTATGACCAGTTCCTTTCCTGGCAAATAGCCGGTGATATGTTGCCCAATGCAAGCAAAGAGCAAATACTCGCTACCGGTTTTTTCCGCAATCATAAATACACCGAAGAAGGTGGGGTGATTGATGAAGAATACCGGGTCGAATATTTAATTGATAAGACAAAAACGTTTGGTAAGGGTATTCTTGGATTAACCATTGAATGTGCTCAATGTCATGATCACAAATATGATCCGTTCAAACAAAAAGACTACTACTCATTACTTGCATTTTTCAATAACACAAAGGAAATCGGGTACGAAGGGGATGTAACGCAGTCAAAGCCGGCAAAAAATCCTTTGATGACCATCAATGATGCAGACGTAAAATCCGTTTTATCATTCATCAATAAGAAAGATACAGGCAATATGACTGTTTCGGTGATGGGTGAGCGGGATACGTTGCGCAAAACTTTTATACTAAGCCGTGGCGTGTATAATATGCCGGCTGCAGAGGTGCAACCGGAAGCCATTCCTGCCGTCATGAAGTTTGAGGAAAGCAAATTTCCAAGAAACAGAATTGGTTTGGCACAATGGACCATTGACAAAAGAAACCCGTTGACAGCAAGAGTTTTTGTCAACCAGGTTTGGCAGGAAATATTTGGAAGGGGCATAGTAAAAACGACCGGGGACTTCGGCATGCAGGGAGAATTACCTTCTCATCCTGAATTGTTGGATTGGCTCGCCGTGGATTTTATGGAAAATGGGTGGGATATGAAATTACTTCTAAAAAAGATATTGCTTTCTGCTACGTATCGCCAGTCGGCAAAGGTTACGGATGACAAAATGAAAGTAGACCCCGAGAACATTTATCTCTCTCATGCTCCACGGATACGACTAAAAGCGGAATTTGTTCGTGATGTGGTTTTATCCAGCAGCGGTTTGTTGAATAAAACAATCGGTGGCCCGAGTGTAAAACCCTATCAACCCGCTGGTATGTGGGAAGCTGCTACATCGGGTCGTGGAGTCCTGGCGACATATAAACAGGATGAAGGTGATGCTTTGTATCGTCGTGGGATGTACACTTTTATCAAGCTTACAGTTCCGCCACCATCCATGATGTTGTTTGATGCCAGCAACCGCGATCAGTGTGAAGTAAAACGATTGAAAACTAACACGCCGCTGCAGGCCCTGATCATGATGAACGATCCTACGGTGCTGGAAGCGTCAAGGGTCTTAGCTCAAAACCTGGTGAGTGAGCAATCATCGGCAGAGGAAAAGATCAATAAAGCATTTCGTTTGATTATCTGCCGCAACGCATCCGGAAAAGAGCTGGCGATCCTCAAATCCTATTATGAAGAACAGCTACGCTTGTTTCAAGAGAAGAAATTGGATGCATTAAAAACATTGAAGGAAGGCCAATATCCTTTAAATGATAAACTTGATTTGAATGTTTCGGCAGCTATCATGAAGGTGGTGAATGCAATTTATAATATGGAAGAAGCTATTGTGAGGACATAGAAAAAAATAAAAATCTCATGCAAAAAGAAATTCTCGAACAGGGATTGAATGTCAACCGCCGCCGGTTTTTGTCGCGACTAAGTCTCGGCATTGGCAGTGTGGCATTGGGCTCATTACTGATCCCCGATCTGTTTGGAGGTGGCGACGAAGAAGAATTTCCAATGACGGGTCTCCCCCATTTTGCTCCGCGAGCAAAACGGATCATTTATTTGTTTCAAAATGGTGCTCCCTCACAGCTTGATCTTTTTGATTATAAACCGAAGCTCAATGAAATGTTTGGCCAGGATCTGCCTGCATCAATCAGGATGGGACAAAGGCTCACTGGCATGACGGCTGATCAAAAGAAATTTCCACTGGCTGGTTCTTACTTTAAGTTTAATCAATATGGCCAGCATCGTGCATGGATCAGCGAATTGTTGCCGCATACTGCTTCCATTGCCGATGACCTGTGCATCATTCACACATTGCACACGGAAGCTATTAATCATGATCCGGCATTAACATTTTTTCAAACCGGGGCACAGGTGGGCAATCGTCCGAGTTTGGGTTCATGGCTCAGTTATGGTCTCGGAAGCGAGAATAAAAATCTTCCGGCATTTTGTGTGCTACTTTCAAAAGGTAAAGGAAATGGACAGGGTGTCTATTCCAAACTATGGACAAATGGGTTTTTAGATTCGTATCACCAGGGTGTCCAATTCAGCAGCGGTGAAAACCCTGTTTTATATTTAAACAATCCTGGCGGCATAGATAAAGACGACAGGAGAAAGATGCTCGATAAAGTGGCGGCATTAAATGAAGAATCGTATAAAGAATTCGGTGATCCGGAGATCAATACTAAAATACAGCAATACGAAATGGCATACCGTATGCAAACGGCGGTACCGGAAATTACCGATATGAGCAGGGAACCTGAAGACATTATTAAATTATATGGGCCCGACTGTTTGATTCCGGGAACCTATGCGGCTAATTGTTTATTGGCACGCAAACTATCTGAGAATGGTGTTCGTTTTGTACAGCTATATCACCAGGGCTGGGATGGGCATGGAAATTTACCGGGAGAGATCCGCGGTCAATGCCTGGATACGGATCGTGCAAGTGCAGGTTTGATCACAGACCTGAAACAACGCGGGCTGCTCGATGAAACTTTGGTGATATGGGGCGGTGAGTTTGGGCGCACTAATTATTGCCAGGGCGAATTGAAAAAGGATAACTATGGAAGGGATCATCATCCAAGGTGCTTTACCGTGTGGATGGCCGGTGGTGGCGTAAAACCGGGTATATATGGTGAGACCGATGAATTTGGCTACAACATCGCGAAGGATCCGGTGCACGTTCACAATTTCCATGCAACGATCTTGCATTTGATGGGATTAAATCATGAACAGCTCACATTTAAACATCTCGGGCGCCGTTATCGACTGACTGATGTTTCGGGTGAAGTAGTAAAAGGTTTAATAGCATAAATTCATTGCGAAAAGGCATTTTCTTGAACCACATAGGACATAGAAAACATAGGCCTTCACAACTTGTCCCGTCAAAGGCGGGATAGTTCTATGTGTGCATTACTAGTGTGCTCTACTGTGTCTATGTGGTTCAAAACTAATTAGCTGATTCCGATAGAGTTTTTTGCAAAAAACAAAATATGAAAAGAAAAGATTTTATACATCAATCATCGCTGGCCGCGACAGGCATGTTCTTCTCCTCTTCGTTTTTAACACCCGGTAAAAAAGAAGATATCATTCTCGGTCATGGCAAGAAACGTTATCGCATCAATACGAAATGGAGCAAGGCGGATGCGATGCAATACCCGGTAAAGGATTGTCATGAAATGATCCAGGATAAGAAAGGAAGGATCATACTCCTGACCAATGAAACAAAGAATAATGTTCTGATTTATGACAAGTCAGGAAAATTATTAAGTTCCTGGGGAACTGAATATCCCGGGGCGCACGGATTGACGCTATTTAATGAAAACGGCGAAGACGTATTATTCATATGTGATAACAACCTGCACCAGGTCATCAAGACAACCGTGGATGGAAAAGTATTGATGAAACTGGATTATCCCAAAGAAACAGGGCAATACGGCAAAGCAGAAGAATACGTTCCGACAGAAACAGCGATTACTGCCAACGGTGATATTTATGTGGCAGATGGATATGGAAAGGATTTTATTATCCAATACAATCATAAAGGAGAATATATCCGGCATTTCGGCGGAAGAGGTGAAGGAGACAAGTACTTGAAAAATGCCCATGGTGTTTGCATTGATGCAAGAAATAAGAATAATCCCGTGCTGATCGTTACTTCCCGGGAGCAGAATTGTTTCAAACGTTATACCCTCAACGGTGAATTCATAGAGACTATTTCATTGCCTGGTGCTTGGGTGTGCCGCCCGGTTATCAAAGGAGAATTTCTATATGCGGCCGTATTGCAAAGTCAAAATAACCTATGGAAGCAATCAGGATTTGTAACCATACTTGACAAGAACAATAAAGTGGTTTCAAATCTTGCAGGCAGCGAGCCGGTTTATAAAGATGGTAAACCCGGAGAAATGTATCAAACAAATAAGATATTTCAATACCCGCATGATGTATGCATTGATGACGAAGAGAACTTATATGTGGCGCAGTGGAATTCAGGAAAAGAATATCCCTACAAATTAGAGCCGGTTGTATAAAAAAATTATCTTTCCTTCTTCTTTATTGATACAAAATGGAACCACATAGTCGCATAGTAGCATAAGTCTATGAGGTTCATAAATAATTCTTATTGACCCGAACCAGGAACATACTATTCAACATAACGTTTGCTGTTAACTGTCTGCTTGTCTTTCTCCTTTTTTTCGAAAGCAGGATCGTTTTGCCTGCCTGGTTACAGGTAGCCGGCCGCATGCACCCGATGATCCTCCACTTCCCCATTGTGTTTATCGTATCCTACGCTGTATATATATTATTTTTTCAGAAAAGGATCTTACCGGCTGGCGCAGCAAAGGACATTGGCGAATGGATATTGCTTCTCTCCGCATTCAGCGCCGCGATAACCGCATTAATGGGTTTGTTTTTATCAGGTGAAGAGGGTTATGATCCGGAAGCAGTGCAGTGGCACAAATGGAGCGGTGTAGGCGTTTCATTGCTCATGACGTTGTGGTATGGATTCAGGAACAGCTTAATCAAAACAAGAATAGCGACTATTGGAGCAACACTGGTCTCTTTTACTGCAATCATTTTTACCGGTCACCAGGGGGCAGGTATTACGCATGGTCAGAATTTTCTCTTAGCTCCTATTTTGCCCGAGAAAAAACAACAACAACCTTTGTTGGAGGACGCCGTAGTGTTTACTCATATGGTTCACCCGATCCTGCAGGCAAAGTGCCTGGGTTGTCATAATAATAAAAAGGCAAAAGGCGAATTGGTGATGGAAACGAAGGAGCTGTTGTTGAAAGGTGGCAAGACAGGCAAATTGTGGGACAGCACGGCCGGGGACTTCGGCCTGTTGATGAAACGTATCCATTTACCTGTAGAGACAAAAAAACATATGCCGCCGCAAGGCAAACCGCAACTGACAGATGTCGAAGTGGAAATATTGAGCGAATGGATAAAAAATGGGGCTGATTTTAATGTCAGGGTCATGGATCTCGGGCCCGATCATGCATTAAGAAAGATTGCGGAAAATGTTTTCAGCACCATTGAATCCGACGAGTATGATTTTGCAGCTGCGGATGAAAGCAAGATCAAATCACTAAATAATAATTACAGGGTCGTTTACTCATTGGCAAAAAATTCGCCGGCTTTAGGGGCCGAGTTTTTCACCGCTTCACAATTTAATCCGGAAAGTTTGAAAGATCTGTTGGACGTAAAACAACAATTGGTTTCGCTCAACCTGGATAAAATGCCTGTAAAAGACGCCGACTTAAAAACAATCGGTCAATTCAGCCACCTGAGAAAGCTTAATCTTTCATTTACTAATATCACCGGCGCCACGATCAATGAATTAGCCGGCCTGAAAGATCTGAAACAATTGTCTTTGTCCGGAGCGAAATTAAATGGTGAAGCAGTAAAGGGTCTCTCATCACTGAAACAGCTGAGCAAACTTTTTATTTGGAACACGGGTTTGAAACAAGATGAGATCAAACAATTGGAAAACAAAAACCTTGTCATCGAAACGGGCTTCCGCGGCGATACGATCGTGTTGAAACTGACACCCCCTGTGTTACAAAACGAGCAGCAGATTGTCATCAACCCTATTCCACTCAAATTGAAGCATTACATCAACGGTGTTACTATCCGTTATACGCTGGATGACACGAATCCCGATAGTGTACAATCACCCATTTATAACGATAGCATCACTCTTAATGGCAATGCACATTTGAAAGCCATCGCATACAAACCTGGTTGGTATAGCAGTGATACAATTAAAGCCGATTTTTATGCAGCCAGATACAAACCCGATTCATTGATTCATCTTTTGCCTCCCGACAATGCCTATAAAGATGAAAAAGCAAATAAACTGATTGACCTTGTAAAGAGCGACAACAATTTCCGTAATGGCAAATGGGTTGGGTTCCGGAACAACAGCATGCAGGCCTTGCTTGTTTTTAATCACCCGTTATCCATATCGACTGTCTCTGTGAGTTCCGTAATTGATATTGGGAGTTACCTGATGCCGGCGTTGTCTCTTGAAGTGTGGGGTGGAGATGATCCGGGTCAATTAAAATTGCTAAGCCGCATTAGTCCAGAACAACCATCGAAACAAAAACCGGTATATGCAAAAATGTATGAGTTGAAGTTTAAACCTGCCAGTTTTCGATATTTGAAAATTATTGCGAACCCTGTTTTGAAACTTCCTAAGTGGCACCCGGGCAAGGGAGAAAAAGGATGGTTTTTTACGGATGAGATATTTGTAAATTGATATCGACAAGTGTTGCCAACTTTGAAAGGTTGGCAACAATATCAGCTCCGTGCAAATTAATGGCGGGTGAATTTAACACCCGCCATCGCTGAAAACACCTCGTTTAAACCTATCCAGTAAAACAATATGAACATCCTTTTTCCTGCGCACGATTCACCGCCCACACCCCTGCAGGAACTATTTGAATTCCCGGCAATAAGCCACTTACCCAATCCTTTCTTATTTCTGCCGCGTCTTGTTTTAAAATATCGGCCGTTACCGCACTGTATACTGTTAATGCAGCATCACAAACACAAAACATCACCCCGCTTTCCTGCAATTCATTAATTCCAATGGGAACAGCTCCTATACCCGGAACCTTGAAATCACCCTGTGCCGGCTGCCAGAATGGATTACGTGTGGATGGCTTATTGGTTCTTGGGTCAGTAACTTTGAAAACCTGGTTGAAATCATACTTAGCCCATAAGCGATGTTCCATAGCATACGGAATTGCGTTATGCCTGAGCACCACTACTATACCGCAATCTTTTTCAGGTGTTCCTGTTGCGGCGTTCGTGGCCAGGAAGATCCGGGGCCATGCAAAAGGGAATATCCCATTGGGTTCCGGAACATCAAAAACAATACGATGCTTGCCTTTTAATTTTTTGAACCATTCCTCCGCATCAATGCCTGGATTATTGAAAAAATTATTTTCCGCATGAGATTGTAAAGGTGAAATCACCGTTGAAATACCCAAAGCGGCTACTCCGCTGGCCATGGCACCAAGAAAACGGCGCCGGGGAGTCCCGGCTGTAATAAGGTCTTTGTTTTCCATAAACGTGGTTTTTATTAAAATAAATGTTTACTTCAAAACGAAACTATGCACGTTGGGAAGCCAAAGAAATAGCCAATTTTCAATCGGCAGCGGCTAATTTCCCATCGGCCCCCACAAATTGGCCTGTGGATTGCGATAATAAGCCGGGACTTGTTGATAAATTCACCACCAGCATATCTGTATAATCTCAGGAATGTTTTATATTCGAACCCCTGACCCCGTATCATCAATACTCTACGAATAACAGTAAATATCCTTTGGAATCAGGCTTGTTAAAACGCCGCTAACTACTGTTATGACGCCCGAATTAAAAACCGCCTGTGAGGTAGTTTTCCAGGAACATAAGGTATCCCCGCAACCTATAAAATGGAATAGCGATACATTCCGTGGTCGTATATCATTGGGATTATCTGACCTGGCCAAAGACACACTGGTAAAAAAGAACATCATCATTTTACCGAACAAATCAAAAAAAATACTTACGCTGTTAAATCCGGCTGTAGCTACAGCCGCCAGTTTTGAAGAGGCGGAAGATATAATTCAAAATAAAAGACAGGTTCCCAAAGTTGACCTACCAGTCAGTCAGCCAATTTACTTACCGTCGCGACTTTCAAATGTTGATATTCCCCAGCCTTCTTACAGCAGTCCCAGATTGTCAGTTGCCAGTAACAGTAATGTGGTGACTCCATCAGCCGATATAAAATGGTATATGAAACCGGTGTTTTTTTATGTTATATGGCCACTTTGTGCAGCGATTGCAGGCGCGGTAATCTCATTCCTGCTCGACTTTGCCTACACCGAGTTATTCCTTGATTGGAAGTAAGACTGTAATTGCCTGGTCCCATTCTCTTCATTGGGCCCCGACCCCTATCATCCGCGATCGCTAATAACTGGTGATTGCTTTGCTATCTTACTCTGACGAAAGACTCTAAATGCTGCTGGTGAATAATTATACTCGTCTTAAGCATGAGAATTGTAGTATATATAGGATTCAACTGGCTGTGACCATGTCTCAATACATAGATTTAGACCTTCAAACGCTTATAGACCATCTGGTAGCGCAAATAAAGGAGTATGATAAGATGCTCTCCACTAAAGTATTCAGCGAGGAAGAATTTACCCAATGTAAGCAGACATTAGCTGAATTACATGCCGCAATTAAAGAAAAAGCGGAAGAGATGGGTTATTCGATGAAAAATATTTTCCCCAATTTTCCTAATAGTAATCCCGCGTATAAAGTCTCCCGCTAGGCTCA
>JANWHX010000161.1 GCA_025450235.1 Chitinophagaceae bacterium
AAATACATGCCTGGCCGCTTTTAGTTTTACTGTCATTATCCTTTATTTTTTTTCTTCTTTTTATCTGTCGCCACCGGTTCAACCCCTGTTGTTGTTTGAATTATCTTTCCCTGGCCCTGAAACATATCATTTGGATCATCAGCTGATCTTTACCTGAAAATCATCTGTTAATTATTTCGTTTAAACGGCACGTTTAATACAGCTGGTAAAGCAGTTTTAGCCTGCTTCTCCCTATCCCATAATAAAGAATAGTTTGTCCTGTTAGGTATGGGATAATCATTCTTCCAACTCATTCCATCATGTATGCCCCAAAGGGTAACCCTGTCAATTTTCTCTCTTCGTTTGTAAAAAATAGAAAACAACTCGGCATACCTGTTTGCCAAAACGGTTTGCATACTATCCGGCAATCCTTTCGGATAAGGGTCAAGAAATGTTTTAAACTCTTCTAATTGAAACTGCCTGTCTGACATTCCCTGTCCGATGATCTGGCCTTCTTTGGTTAAAGGAAGAACATCAACATCCAGTTCAGTGATCATTACTTTTACACCACATGCGGCATACGCATCAATGGCATCTTCAATGTATTTAGTCTTTGGGTAATTCAATCCCCAATGGCATTGCATGCCAATACCGTCAATGCGTATTCCTTCTCTCTGCAGCATTTTTACCATACGTACGATGCCATCTCTTTTGGCGGGTCGCCATTCGTTAAAATCATTATAGTATAGTTCAGTGGTGGGTGCATACTTAGCAGCGAACATAAATGCATACTTAACGAGAGTATCGCCATTGCCAAAAGCATTTACCCAGGTTGTTGGACGGTAATTACCATCTTCACCAATCACTTCATTTACTACATCCCATGCATGTACACGACCGGCATACCTGCCTGCGACAGCTTCGATATGACTTCTTAATCTTTCTATCTGCTCTTCTTTTGTATTGGGTTTGCCGGAAGCATTAGTAAAAAACCATGCAGGGCACTGATTGTGCCAGACGAGGGTGTGCCCGATGATAAACATTTTATTTTTTTCGCCAAAAGCAACAAAATCATCTGCAGGGCCAAAATTGTAAACACCAGGCTGAGGATTAATCAACGCAGCTTTCATTACATTCTCAACTGTAATGGAATTAAAATGTCTTTCTACTATATCCTGTGTAGCTTTATCTCTTCCTGATGTTATACCAGGCGTGACAGCAGCGCCTACCAGGAAAGCATCCTTGTAAACATCTTTCAGCACACGGTTATCCGCTGGAACTTTGCTTATTTGTGTCGATCCGGTGCAGCTTAAAAGCAGAACAGTAAATACCGTCAGGAATGTCTTCATTGTTTCAATTTGTTTTAATCCGAATCATTGTTAATGACATAAGAGGAACCCTCAACGTTTTTTGAATTTAAAAATTATCTGTTCTTTCGCGCCGGCGCCTGCAATGCGCAAACTCACTTAGGCTTCTCCGTCACCAGTTGTTAAACCCCTTCCGACACTCGTAAAAGATATGGTTATTTTATTTCCTTCTACTGATGCCGATTAAAAAAACGGGCCCATATTAAATATATTTTCTTTATAAACCTCTCCTTATAAGCAATGTCAGCCTTTTGTTGCTTCTTTTCCTCATTTCCTTATTAAACGGATGTAATACACCGCTCCGGCAGTATTACCCGGCAATGCCTGAAATTTTACTCTTACCTTATCTTTCCCTTTGATCAATGTATCGGGTATTGGGTATTCTATATCCTGAAACTTCGACTGGTTCCATTTTCCGGTGTTATCCTCTGAAACCAGTTTTTCATCATCAATGTAGATATCGAATTTTCTGTTCCCCCATTCAGCTCCCCAGTACCGTACAAGAACCGATAAGTTTGTTTCACTATTGGTGGAAAGCTGGTAGCTGAAATAACCTTCGTTACGGGCATCACGCCAGAATTCGTCATGCTGATTTCCCGTGTTTGAGTTTTGTTTTTGGATAAAGTGATCTGCTTCAGGTTGCTGTTCACCGGGCGCTACAAAATCAACAGTTCGTTTTTGCAGATCCAATTTTTGTTTTTCTATAACAGCAATGGAATCAAGATAAGTGCGGTAACCGGCATTGCTTAATGCCATCCAGTACATCATATACCGTGCATCATGGATTTTATAAAAAGGCTCAAACACCACATTCACAGGGTTCACCATTTTTATTGCAGTTGCAGTGAAATTTAACGGCTTTCCAGGTACGGGTTTTAATTTGGTATTTATTGATACAATATTGTCTTCAATGATAATGGGGGCTTTATCAATAGGGAGTTTTTTGCCACTTGCTATATGTGCCCATCTTCCATCGTCTGCTACTAAACCTTTTAAATCCTCCGTTCCCGTTTTTCCACCCAGCAAAACAGGGCCATGCATAACAGCTATATAATTGGGTACGCCGGGCATCTGCTCTATCCTGTTATGCATAGGCAATATTATAGTAATCACATCACCTTTTTTCCATAACCTTTTAACCGCTATATAAGATGAAGGATGATTAGTAAATGAAATTGTCTTGCCATTAACCATGATTTTTAAAGCACCATCTTTCACCCATGAAGGATAACGAATCATTAATGAAAAAAGGGAAGTTCCTTCAGTGATCGTTAACCTTGTTTTTTCTTCTTCAGGAAAAATCGTTTGCTGTTTAATTTTTATTTTTTGCGCTTTCCAGTTTAATTCCGAAGCAACAAAGAGATTTACGTACAATGCATTTTTTGAGTGAGTGTAAATAAACTGGCTGTACTTGCCATGATTTTCCATGCCGCTGCCGACACAGCACCACATGCCTTCGTTAGGCGAAGAGTACACCCTGTAATGGCGGGGACGTGCAGGCGTAAAATACACATAACCGCCATTCTCCGGATGTTGCGTTGACAGGATGTGATTATACAATGTTCTTTCATAATAATCGGAATATTTTGCTGATGGATTAACCCGGAATAAGTCTTCAGTTAATTTAAGCATGTTGTAAGAATTACAGGATTCCGGCCCTTCCACATCATTTACAAAATCCGAAGCAGCGGTTACCGCAGGAAAAAACTCCCTTCTGCTGTTGCCACCAAATGCAAGACTGCGTTTTGTAGTTACTGTTTCCCAGAAAAAATCGCCCGCTATTTTATATGCAGAATCGTTTGCCAATTCGCCAATGCGTTCAAAACCTACTGCTTTTGGCACCTGTGTATTGGCATGTTTATTATCCAGATTATCATTTTTTACAGCCATTGCATCTAACAGCATTTTATGGGAAAATCTTTTTGCTGCAGTTAAATATTTTTCATCGCCTGTCATTTGATAGGCATCTGCAAATATTTCATTCATGCCGCCATGCTCCATATCAAGCATGGATTGCATTTGTGCATCTGTTAATGAAGCCGTGATATTGACGGCCCAATCGCAGAACTTTAAAAAAATTTTTCTGGCATCTTCATTACCGGTGTACATCCATGCATCCCGCAAACCTGCATACATTTTATGTACATTGTACCAGGGCACCCATGCTCCTTTGTAAGCAGCAAAATCGCCCTGTTGTAAAGTGCTCCATATTTTTTTTCCATTGGGTACAGCCCCCACATAACCCTTTGCCCAACCAGGATTATTTATTCCGTTTGCCTCCTGGCAGGCTTTCAATTCTGCAAGCATATAATCCATCCGTTTTTTGCATTCGGCATTATTGGTGGCAGCATAGTTCATTGCAAGAGCAGACAAATAATGTCCGCCTACATGACCATCTAACCCATCCCAGTTAGGATATATTTTTCCTTTTTCAGGTAAACCAGCTTCCTTTCTGTAACCAGCTAATAAGCGGTCAACATTATATTCTAACAGAACTTTGATGTTAAGGTCCCGGGCATGTTGAAAAGGGCCGCTGAGCAGTTTAACATCCTGCAATGGGAATTCATTTGGATATAATTTGTCCTGGGCAACTATATGATTACAAAAAAGCAATCCTGCAATAGAATAAGCTGCAAGAGCTTTTTTTGTTTTTCTTAAAATGTAATTTGGCATTTATTTTAAATTAAGGCTTAAATATCTCCTACAGTGGCACCCATTTCCCGCTTTCTTTCGCCCCCGGCCAGGCGCAGTTGATATGTAATATTAATTATTCATCTACAATCAGCGCATCGATTGATACGGGTCCGGATCCACGATTAATGATCTTAATAACATGGTTACCGGAAGACAGAGCTTTCGTGCTGTAAACCACCTGTTGAGCCTTGCGGCCCCCATTGATAGACAATTCAACTGTCGCACGTCTTATCCCATCAATCTGAACTTCGATCTTCCCGGCGCCAGCTTGCTTTGGAGAAATAACTGACAGGTTTTTACCGGCAAATGAGCAGCTCCAAATATCACCGTTTGTTTTACTGCTTGTCAAATCATTATTAAAATCTCCCGTACCAAGATTGCAGCTACGTGACCATCCGGGGGCTGTTGCACCAGGATCATCATCATTGAACCAGCCTTTATCATGTGTGATGCGAAAAACACGAAAGCCCGATGCCAATGATTGATTGGAAATTCCTGCGAGTGGTTTTACTTTTTGATCTGGCTTAATAGCAAGACCCTTTCCATCTTGTACGAAATTCATTTTAATATCAGACCCAAGCATTTCAACTTTTGATACTTTTCCCAGCGTACTTCCGTTTGCATGCAAAGCTTTTAGTGTAACCACACTATCCTTCCAATCCGAAATAACTGCATATACGTAACCATTGTTGCGGGTATAGTATGCACTATCTCCTCCATATACTTCAAATGGGCGGGAGCTGTATATGGCTTCGCCATTGACTTTTAACCAGGCGCCAATGTCTTTGGCAATTCTGATAACCTCGGCATCAAGATCACCGCGGCCATGCTGTGTAAGATTAAGTAATAGGGTACCATTACGGGAAACATTTTCCATTAGTAATTGAACAACTCTGCGGGCATCCATATATTTCATCCCGGATAAATAATGCCATTCTGCAATACTCGTTTCAGTCTGGAATGAATAGGCCATTATTTCCGGCTCAATATGCATCTCTGAGCTTTTTACCAGTGAACGGTCAACGAAGGGAAGCAATTCATTACTATTTTGAAAACTATTCCAACGTCCGCCCACACCTTTGAGATTAACCACAACTTCCATTTTTTTATTATTCCATTTCAGCGATTTGTTATAGTAGTTAGCTATTAACTGTGGAGCAAGAAATCCTAATCCCATGTGAATACCGAGGTCCACTTGCGAATCACCCGCATGTTCATCAAAATAAATTACATCGGGATGATATTTAGTTATAGCATCATCAATACGCCACATGAATTGGTTGGCAAAAGGAGAACGTAAAGGATCATCCTCGCGGGTATGAACAGGCCCATAAAGATCTACCGGGTCCATGCCTTCCCACCATTTTCCTTTTCCATCTGAAATTGTTTGAAGTGCATCGTATGGCACAGCTTGCTTCGGGCCACTCTTGTCGCTTGTGTAGCGTACGGGCATAAACTGTCCCCAGGTGCGGGGTGGAGTATTATGAAACCCAATTCCAAAACGCAGGCCATGCTTTCTTGTAATTTTTTCCCAGGTTCCAACCACATCAACTTTAGGCCCGACGTTTACTGAATTCCATGGTTGATATTTCGAATTCCAGCAATCAAAATTATCATGATGAACACCCATAGCCATGAAATAACGGGCACCCATTTCAACATACAGGTTCATTAACTCCCCGGGGTTCCAACGGTCAATTACCCAGTTGTGAGCAATATCCTTATAACCATATTCGGAAGGATGGCCAAAGGTTTTGTTATGGAATGCATAAACGGGGTTACGCTCCATGTACATATTTCTTGCATACCAGTCGCCCTGTTCGGGCATAGACTGTGGATCCCAATGTGCCCATGCACCAAACTTAGCATCACGCCACCATTCCGGTGTGGTATAAATCCTGCTTAATCCTTTCCAATCGGCGGGAAAGGGACCATTCGCTACAGGTAATGCCGGAAGATTCCATATATCAGGCGGCAATCCAAAGTCTTCATTACCAATAATTATTTTATCAATGCTCAGAGCAACATCATTCGTGTCGAGATATACTGTTAGTTTGGCCCTTGCAGGAATTGTAATATTCATAATTGAATGAAGAAAAATTCCGGCAATAGCTCCCGATGAATGAATGTTAACCTTTGTCGCCTTTTTTTTATTAACAGCTACACTAATGGTACCTGCATTAATAGAAGCGTAGCGTATCGCCAGATTTTCGGCGACTGGCAGATTCGAAAAGACCAACCCATCGCCCGGTTTATTCAGATTAACCGAATATCGCCCTGAGGCTGAATTATCGCTTAGTTTTGCTGCTCCACCTATTGTGTTTGCGGCTTCCCCTTCAAGTACATCGAAGAATAATGCAACACTTTTTTTTTGATGCGCTGATTTAATCGCCGCCTTTTGCGTAAATGCCGGCAATATATTGATAGAAAAAAGTAAAGCTGTAATACCTGTTCGCATCATGTTTGTAATGTTCTTGCTTAAATATTCTACTAAAATTGGACCGCCACTTTTTTTCCGGCATAGGCTATTTCCTTATCAGGTTGGGCGACGATATTTTCTCCACCCCCTTTGTTCGCAGTAACCATAACAATATTAAACTTCCTGCTATCCAGCATGCCCGGGAATGAACCTTTCCTATCGCCAATAGTCAGTGTTTTCTTTTTATCATCCCAACTGAAAATGATAGTGGAGTATATTCCTCTTTCATAATTGTAGTTGTCATTCTCATCTTCGTACAATACGAATTTTCCGTTAGCTCCGGGATAGATGCGTATCTCAAGGGTATCCCATTTCTTTTCTTCTGCATATTGAACGGCGGGGCCAAATGGAAGAACAGAACCTGCTTTTACATACAGTGGTATAATATCAAGCGGCGTTTGCTTACTTACTTTATTTCCTCCTGTAAGTTTTTCGCCGGTCCAGAAATCGTACCAGTCAGCGCCTGCAGGCAGGTAAGTTTCTTTCGATTTAATTGTACTGAAGTCTTCAACCTGGAGAGTGTCTTTTCCATTTACGCCTGGTTTAACATACATTGGGTTAGTAACGGGGCTTACCAGCAATGATTTGCCAAACATGTACTGGTCGTTTATATCCAGCGCATTTTTATCAGCAGGAAAATCCATCACCAATGCCCGCATCATGCTGGATTGATTAGCCGTAACGTCCCATGAAGTAGAATAGATGTAAGGTAATAAACGGTAACGCAGGTTGATATACTTTTCAATCGCGTCATAATACTTAGTTCCTTTTGTGCCGAACTGATAAATTTCACGAGGTGCGTCAGCGCCATGTGAACGCATCAAAGGGGTAAAAGTGCCGAACTCTAACCAACGGGTGTATAACTCACGATATTCAGGATCTTCTAATTTTCTACGGAATCGTGAAAGAAAGAATCCACCAATATCAGCATTCCAGTAAGGAATACCAGTCAATGAGAAATTCAATCCTGCAGAAATTTGATTTCGCAATGCCGTCCATGAGGATGTTACATCACCCGACCATGTATTGGCTCCATAACGTTGCTGGCCGGCAAATGCAGAACGGGTAAGTATAAATATCCGTTTGCTTGAATCAACAGCACGCTGGTGTTGAAATACGCCGCCAACCGTCATTAAAGGAAAAGCATTCCGTACTTTCCGGAATGATCCGAGATACGTTTTATTATCCAGATCGGCAGGTTTAAAATCAAGATGGTCTGGTTCGGAAGAATCGATCCACCATCCATCTATGCCATACGATAAAAGACCTTTCAAATATTTCCAGTAAATATCACGGGCAGCGGGATTATATGGATCATATACTCTTACACCTGAAGGATAATCACGGATAGGCGGCCATTTTTCTGAGCCTGATTGTGGCCATGTACTAAAATTCATTAATGCCCCAATTTTATCCAGCTCCCTGTATTGTTTTGTTTGAGGACCAAACGAATTCCAGATAGAAATAGTGAGATGAGCTTTTAGACTATGTATATCATTCACCCACTTTTGCGGATTAGGAAATTCAACATTAAGAAACTCCATTGCATTCCAGAGGTAATTGTTTCCCCAGTATTGCCAGTCCTGTATAATTCCATCAAGCGGAACTTTTAATTCACGATATTTTTTAACTACATCCAATAACTCATCCTGGCTTTTATAACGTTCCTTGCTTTGAAAGAAACCATAAGTCCATAAAGGGAACATAGGGGCCTGGCCTGTCAGCTCACGCATACGGGCAATCACTCCGTCTGCATTACCACCGTACATAAAATAATAATCAATGCAGTCTCCAACATCCGATCTAAAAGAGGTGGTTGCAGCGCTATCAACAAATCGGGTTGGAGAATAATTATCCCAGAATATTCCATAACCTTTAACCGACTGAAAAAAAGGAACATAATCGCTGGTATTGTTTTGTATCATATTCAGCTTAAGATTTCGTTGCACCATTTTACCGGCCTGTTGTTGGCCCAAACCGTAGATGGCCTCATCCGGATCTAAAGTGTATGCCTGAGAAACAGTGAAAGTATTGGTGCCCGCATCATTAAAAGGTTGGAAGGAGGTACTGTTTTCTTTTTCGTTTAAAAGTGTCGCTCCTGCTTTATCAATAAAACGTATAGTTCCTGATGTAAGGTTACATTGCACACTTATACTTTCACTTTTTATGGTAAGCACATCAGCCTGTTGCTTTACTGTTAAGTTTGTTCGTAAAGGTGTTGCAATAACTGAAAGACTTTTTTTATTACAAGAACTGCTTTGAAGTGATTTAATTACCCTTGCAATGGATGCAGTGAAAAATTGAATTTCAACATCTGCTTTGTGGGTGGTTGCTTTTAAGCCGGCCTCTGTTTTTTGCCAAGTTTGCGCTTTACCGCCGAAACTAACAGCAACCACCCAAAGAGTTATTGCTAAAATCCGTTTCATCATTCTACAATTTGTTTTATGACAATTATTAACCCTGTGGTCAATTCTTCATTTATTTTTTAAATTTCCAATCGTTAAAATTGAACAGGGCTCCTTTGCCGCCTTTAAAAACAAAATATACATCATGCACATCTTCTTAGCGTATCCGAAAAAACTATTTTTCTGTTTTCATTTTAACTCCCAAAAGTGTTAGCATCTGTTCTGCATATCTTTTTCCCAGCATTCTATAACCTTCTGCAGTAAAATGCAGATTGTCTGCAGCATCCGGGCAACCGGCAGAGGAAATGACGTAAGCGTTTTTTATCATTTGCGGCAGGGTGGCTATGATTTTATTCATGCCTGCGCAAACACCGCCCTGGTCAGCGTTTACCGTTTCGCCAGCAAGCAGCGGAACTTTTTTTGCCTTCAGATGTAAGTCTTTTAATAAATTATCATACACCCCTTTTACTTTTTTGGTCCACAACGAATCGTTGGGATTTGATTCACCCTGGTGTAATAATATTCCTTTGATAACACCACCATTCTGTGCAATTTTTGCCAGCTCCACCAACCGTGCATAAGGATTGCCATCGTATTGATTGATCATGCCAATCATCCATTGCGGCGCTTTGGTTACGTACGTTTGATAATTGTCTTTATCAAACAATTCAATTTTGCAACCACCTACCGCTACATTAATGACGCCTACTCTTACATCTTTCGGAAGATTATCTACCAGTGTTCTGCCAAAATAGTCGGCAGGCGTAAGGCCGGTTTTGCACCTGCTTAATGGCGGCACTGCGGTGTACCAATTGCCTTTGATACGCTTAAGGTCAGGGCAATCGACTGCCTGCAATAACTGGAAACGTGGGTCGACATCCACTGTATCCTGCGGTTGAATTCTTGCATTGCCTTCCATGTTGGACTGGCCAAAGCATAGGAAGATGTAGAATTTTTTATCCTGTGAAAAGGATTTTAAACAGGGCAACAAAATTACGGCGAGTATCACTCCGCCTATTTTCAATTTCATTTGAGTGATTTAAGTCTATAATTGTTCAGTTACGGTTTTCTATTTTATGGAGTATTTTTTTGAACAGCCACTCGTCTAAATTGACAGCCTTTCTTTTGAGAACAACGTTTGACGCAAAGAAAAACGTCTTATCTTTTTAGTTGAATCAAACCTGGTCTCACCTGCTGATCTCTAATTACATTTCTCAGGCTACTACGTTTACCAGCTTTCCAATATTGTCAATCGTAATTTCAATTTCATCACCGGACTGTAAAGTAAAATCACTACCCGGTACAATACCCGTACCTGTCATTATTAAACATCCATCAGGGAATGAACATTCACGGTAAACAAAACTTACCAACTCCTGTGGTGTACGTTTCATCTGACTGATAGCAATTTTATCACTGAAAACAACAACATTGTTTCTTTTAATTTCAAGTTGAATCATTGTGTTACTGTCCAGTGGTTGTTCGGTCACATAGATACAGGGCCCAACCGCTGCACAGGCATCATACGTTTTTGCCTGCGGCAGATAAAGAGGATTTTCACCTTCAATACTTCTGCTGCTCATATCATTACCAATAGTGTAGCCAATTATTTTTCCGGATGAAGTAACTACCAGTGTCAACTCAGGCTCCGGCACATCCCAGGTAGAATCTTTACGAATGTTGACTTTATTATTATGGCCGACAATACGGTGGGCACTGGCCTTAAAAAAAACTTCCGGTCTTACTGCCTCATATACTTTTGCATAGAAGTCTGCTCCGCCTGATACTTTTGATTCTTCCTGGCGTCCAACTTTGCTGCGCAGGTAGGTAACGCCACAGGCCCATAATTCTTGTTTTCCCACAGGAGCTATAATCTGCGATTCAACTATTGAATCTGTTTTGAAAGCATTTCCCGATGTTAACAGCAAAGTAATTTTATTTAGCAGGTTGTCATCGTTGATGAAATTATCCCAGTCCTGAATATCAGCTTCAAACAAACCATCTTTACTTTCTATAAGAATTCCTTTTTTTGTCTTGTACAGTTTCACTTCTTCTATTTTTTAGTTAAATGATTATTTTACTTTCACATCACTCCACAGCGATAATAATGATTCGGGCAGTATAGATCCTCCGTGCTTGCCACTATGTGTGCCTGAGCCTTTTTCAAATTTGAATGCATAATTTTAAACTTAAAGGAAGATTCCATTTGCAAATTTGCCAGCCACCGATTTCCATACGCATTATCCAGGTCGTTGCTAAACAGCTTTTTAATGCAAATCCCTTGTTATTACATCCCCCGAACCGCCTTGTAAAATATCAAGATCTGCACCAAGGTGTGCCTGCTGCACGTGGTTAATATATAATTTTACATACCCTCTTGCAGCCATTGGAGATGGTGCTACCCATGCTGATCTTCTTTTTTGTAATTCTTCATCGGCGATGGCAAGATGCAGTTTTCTTTTTTCCACGTCCAATTCAATCATATCACCATTTTTGACCAACGCTAATGTGCCGCCGATAGCAGATTCGGGTGAAACATGCAGGATCACAGTACCAGCCGCGGTACCACTCATTCTTCCGTCAGATATTCGTATCATATCTTTTACTCCTTTACGCAATAGTTTTTCTGGTAAATCCACATTACCAACTTCCGGCATTCCTGGATAGCCAACTGGCCCTACTGTTTTTAAAACAATTATACAATTTTCATCAATATCAAGATTGGGGTCATCAATCCGTATATGATAATCTTCCATCGTTTCAAATACAACTGCACGGCCACGGTGTTTCATTAATTTTTTTGATGCTGCCGATGGTTTAATGATGGCACCGTCAACACATAGATTGCCTTTTAGCACGGCAATACCGGCATTATGTTGCAATGGTTGTTCAACAGCAGCAATTACTTCCCGGTTATAACAAATCGTATTATTATAATTTTCACCAACTGATTTTCCATTTACTGTAAT
Source organism: Chitinophagaceae bacterium (assembly GCA_025450235.1). Taxonomy (GTDB): domain Bacteria; phylum Bacteroidota; class Bacteroidia; order Chitinophagales; family Chitinophagaceae; genus VBAT01. Next base: position 11,894 of record JANWHX010000161.1, read on the forward strand.
TGTTTCGGTGTGTAAGTATTTTTTTAGTTCATTTATTACAACTGGTAATCCGCCAGCATAATAAAAATCTTCCATTAAAAATTTGCCGGATGGTTTCAGGTTGACCAGCAATGGAATCTTACTTCCGATTTTATCAAAGTCTTCCAAATTTAATTCCACACCAATTCTTCCGGCTATGGCCAGTAAATGAATAAGAAAATTTGTAGAGCCCCCCACTGCTGCATTTACTACTATGGAATTTTCAAAAGCTTTCCGGGTAAGGATTTTTGATAATCTCAAATCTTCTTTTACCATTTCTACAATTCTTCGGCCGCTCAGTTGCGCCATTACTTTTTTTCTCGCATCAACTGCTGGTATAGTAGCCGCACCGGGTAATGTTAGCCCTAAAGATTCTACCATACAGGCCATAGTAGAAGCAGTCCCCATACTCATGCAATGACCCTGGCTTCTGGCGGTTCCTATTTCTGCCTCTAAAATATCTTCTGCGGTATAATTCTCATTCAACGTTTTTTCCTTTACCATCCAATTGAATGAGCCTGAGCCTAAACATTCACCTTTAAATCTGCCATTTAGCATAGGCCCGCCCGGGACAACTATGGTTGGTAAATCAACACTGCAGGCACCCATAACTGTACTCGGTGTTGTTTTGTCGCAACCAGTCAATAAAACCACACCATCAATAGGATTGGCACGGATGTTTTCTTCTGTATCCATGCTGGCAAGATTTCTGAATAACATTGTGGTGGGCTTCATGATTGTTTCACCCAGCGACGTAACCGGAAACTCCAATGGAAAGCCACCAGCTTCTGCCACACCCCGCTTTACTATTTCCGCAAAATCGCGGAGATGCCCATTGCATGGAGTCAATTCACTCCAGGTATTGCAAATACCAATAACGGGACGGCCACGAAAATAATCATCGGGATAGCCCTGGTTGCGGAACCATGAACGATGTACAAACCCCATCTTATCATCTTTACCAAACCAATCGTGGCTCCTTAATTTTTTTTTCATCTGATGCTGGTTTTTTAAGTTATTACTTTCATTTTACATAATTTAAATGATGTCTTTATTTGACCTTTCACTATCAATTAAACAATGGAAAATTGCTCGCCCCAAAAACCACAACGGGGCCAAGAGGGATTTGCATAAACCGAAGGTCAGGTTTTGGCAGAGGTGTTCTTTCGGGTACAGCAGTATCGATTCTTGCATCCACCCAGGATCCTTCTTTTAATAATGCAGCAAACATTTTTAACTGGTTAACAGTTCGCATTCTTTCTCCTTCAATTCTTGTTTGCGGCAAACCAGTTTCATTAATGCAAACCGATACGAGCTCATCACCCGCGTTCAACAGTTCTTCAGCAATGGTTTCTAAAAAAAATGCTTTCTCAGTTCCGCTTTTTTTTCTATACACCTGAAAAGCAGCCGCAGCTTTTTCAACTGCATAATTTACTTCGTCTGGGGTGGCTTTATGAAAAAGGTATCCGGTATTAATCTGTTCTACAGGATTATAAGAATAAAAGGTTTCGTTTCCTGAGCCAGAAAAATCAAACCCGATAATTTGCAGTTCTTGTTTCATAAAATATTCTTTCTTTTTTCGGGAAGATATTTATTATGGGTGTTTAAAAAAGACCTGATGTAGATACAAAAGGTCTTTACTGCTTAAGAAAAAAATCCTGCTTGCGTTCGGTTATCGCACCGAATCAATTGTACTTAGTTCATCTGTTTTATATACTTCCGCTGCTCACTTTTGTATTTTTTATAAAAAGTTCGGAACTGAATAACCAAGACTTGTAATGACCATTATTAAGTTCTGTAATATTCGCCTTAAACTTATCTATACTTTTAATTGATTTTCTAAATGCGATTTTGCTTATAGGGTTATATTATTAAAACTCTTAATTAAGGCGTATCCCAAAATACTTTTGAGCTTAATTTATCGCCGCCAATAGCTGCAGCAGCAGCGTTATAATTCGCTGTATTTGCAGATGCTTCAAGATTAGGATAAGAAAGCCTCCTTACAAAACCAATACTGCCAAGATCTCCGGGAACAGGATTGGGAGTTAGAGATGGAAACCCGGTTCTTCTAAAGTTGGCAAAGGCTTCTGTTCCATTCCTGATATTGACGATCCAGTATTGGGTGTTGATCAGCTTAAGGGCATCCACCGGGTTATATAATACTCCAGGGCTGTTTATATAGGTAGTTATTTCCAACGCAGTGATAGGAGTGGTTCCTGAATAGAGTGAATACGCTGCCATGTCAGCAGCAATCGCATTTTCATAATAAGTTTTTGCGGAAACGTCGCCGCCCGGAATCCAGCCTCTCTTTGCTGCTTCAGCCAGCAACAGAGATGTTTGCGCATACGTTACCCAAAACTCCGGGACTCCCGGTGCGGCAAGTATATTTACATTATACTGTGAATAATTAAGTCCTGTTCCCCTGCCGCCTCTGTAAGGACTGCCAGGCGCTAAAATCTGGTCACTGGTTACACCAATAGGAACACCATATTGATTGGCCAGAACAACATCGGGGTTAAGATCGGATGCAATAGAACCCGGATTCGCATATTGGGCTATCATGAACTTTCCACGCGGATCGTTGGTTGATTTTAATTGGTCGACAAAAGGTTCTGCCGCGTAATTAAAATGAGAGAAGTTTCGCAATGCTGCATTATCAGCTTGTGCAAAGACTGTTCCGTCATTTTTGACAAACGCATTATCTGCATTTGAAGTCATCACTCCACCGGCAAATGCTTCTGCTACAATGGTCGCAGCTTTTGTAGGATTAACTTTGGAGTACCGCATTCCCAAGCGTAACAATAATGAATTACCTAATTTTTTCCATTTAGCTACCTGGTCTGTAGCATTCCCGGTTTTGGTTGATGGCTGGGCATTTGTACCATAAAAAAGATCAGCAGAAATAAATTCACCACTGGTGCTCAATGCTGCTACTGATTCTTTGAGCTCTTTGTACAAATCATCATAAATGGCCGCATCATCATCATATTTTGGATAAAAAATAACATCTGAAACCGCCTTTCCCGCCTCAGAGTAAGGAACGTCTCCAAAGTTATCAACCAAACCCATAAATACTTGTGCTTTCCAGATCCGGATCATGCTCCTTAAATTAACACGGGGTGTATTGGGCCCCAATTGTTGCAATGCCTGAATAAGATTTTTGACCGGCGGTGAATTACCATTTGATCCGCCAGCATATGATTGATCCCATTTGGGATTGCTATTTCCATCAATATCCACATTGAAACTAAAACCGGCATTAGCTCCTGTATTGTAGGGGACAACAAATTGTTGAATAATAATATGTTCTGCATTCCATGTACCGATATGGCTTCGTTGAGCTCCTGCAAGCAGGAGCGCAGGATCGATTGCCGTTACCGCATAAGGATTGGTGTTTATTTTTTCAAAATCTTTATCGCATCCTGCAAGGAGGCAAACGGTGCATATAAAGATGAGTCGTTTAAATATCTTTATCATATCGTTAGAATTTAACATTTAAAGTAAGATTGTAATTACGTGTGGTGGGTAATGAAGAATTCTCATAACCAGACCTGATGTCCCCGGATGACTGGATAGCTTCAGGATCAAGACCCGGAAGATCTTTATGAATTATGGCCACATTACGACAAGCAGCTGACAATGATACTCCTTTGACGAAGTTCAGAAAAGCGACCTTGTTTATAAGGTTCGTAAAATTATACGCTAAAGAAATGTTTCTAAGTTTGATGAAATCAGACTTGAATGTAAAAGGATCGCCTATCTGGTTGTTTCTGTAGTCTGTCCAAAAATTCTGCAAACCATTACCTGCAACAGTAATCACAGTAGTGTTGGCCGAGCCGGTGACTTCATTAATCCCAGGGAATATATAACCACCTTCACGACCCTGCAATGACAATTTGCTATGTCCTTGTCTTGTCATATTTAAAAGCGTAGAACTTAATACCGTACCTCCAAATTTGTAGTCAATAAGTATTCCAAGACTCAGATTCTTATAGATGAACGTATTATTCCATCCGCCCGTGAACTTAGGGATAGAACTTCCCACAGGGTTAAAACCAGTTGTAATACCGGGCGGATTTGTATTTGATGCGAGGGGGCGACCAATAGTAGTACCAGCACCACTTACAAGAATCTCACCTTTAGCATTTCTCCTGTATGTTTTTGTATATAGTTGGTTCATCGCCATACCTTCCGTGTACCTTATTTCTCCGAGAAACTCGTTACCAGTACCATTAAAATAAAGCAACAGTATTGTTCCGCTTGGATTGCCCACATCGAGAACCTTTGTTTTCAAATAGGAGTTATTCCAGGAAGTTGTCCAGCTAAAATCTTTGTTTTGCATAACTTTATATTCCAGCAGGGTTTCCAAACCACTGTTCTTTAATGAGGCCAGATTTTGTTTTGAACTGGTATACCCGGATGCACTGGAAATAGGAACGTCTACTATTTGTTCCGTTGTTACTTTATCAAATACTGCAATATCCACCAGCAATTTGTTTTTGAACAATCTCATTTCCAATCCTATTTCTTTTTCCGTTACGGTAAATGGTGCTAACAATGGATTAGGGGCACTGGTACCACTAACACTTGCTGTAGTCTGACCATTAAATAGATTTGCCCCCAAGCCATAAGTAAGAACACCATCATAAGGACCCACACCAGCTACACCGCCTACCTCAGCCCAGGAAGCTCTCAGTTTACCATAAGAAAGCCATGTCATATTCTTTAATAACTCCGAGAAAACGAAACTACCGGATACAGAGGGATAAAATTTACTATTATAGGCAGGGTTCAGTATAGAAAACCAATCATTTCTTGCAGTAGCGTTGATGAATAAGAGTCCATTGTATCCGATCTCAGCCCAGCCATAGAGTGAATTAATGCGGGTTCGGTTATAATTATAGCCATCTCCTGCGCCCTTAACAGTACCATTTCTATACGAATACAAATTAGGAACGGTAAAATTAGTGGCGCTTTGGACCATTTGCCTGAACTCTGTTCTGTAAGTATTTCCACCAAAACTGGCGTCAACAGAGAACTTGCCAAACTGTTTGCTGCCGCCAACGAGGAAGTCTGCATTTATATCGGTGTTTGTAGTTTGGCTTATATTATAATTACCCCTGTATGTAATGGTGGGAGTGGTCGTGGCAATTACCGTGTTGGCACCTGTACCATTCAGCGCAAAAGATTCGCTGTAATTAGTACCACGATCATAGTTGAATCTGCCTTGTGCATAGAGCCAGGATGTGATGTCCCAGCGTAACGTAGTAGTTCCAAGAAGACGATTTCTGTCGTCTTTGTACCTTTGTCCATTTTGCAATGGATAGTAGGGGTTATTAATTGTACCGATGAACCCGTTAGTTTGCCATTCTGCTCCTGTTGCAGGATTCTTTGCATGATCCCTGTAGGCCGAAATTGGTACGGAAACAGGCATCCTGGTAAAGAAGTTTACAACGCCGTCACCCTGTGTACCGATTTGAGGGGGGTTAATATAATCCTCATCTGCATAGTTAACGTTCACCTGCAACTTAAGTTTTGTAGCGATGGTTTGATTGACCCCTATATTAAAGATCGCTCTCTTGTATTCATTGCCTGGTACAATACCTTTAGCGTCGGTGGTTGCGAAAGATGCCCTGAAACTTCCGTTGGGCCCACCACCTGATAATCCAAGTGTGTTGGTAAAATTTGTTCCGGTTTGCAGATAGTCAAAAAGTTGGTCAGGATAAGCAGAGTAGGGTCTCATTTCCCCATCAAAATTAATGGTAGGCTGACCATCGAATCTTGCACCCCAGCCAAACTGACCATTACCCTGAACCTGCCCCGCAGTTGTAAACTTAACACCGCCTTGTCCCTGGCCATAGTCAGTCTGGGTGATTTCGTCGAGGAAATTCAAAGCGCTTGAAGCAGTATAGCTGGAAGTAAAATCAACTCCAATGCCCCGATTTTTTTGGCCGGACTTGGTAGTAATGATTATAGCACCGGCGGCAGCTCTCACCCCATAAAGCGCAGCGGCAGAAGCTCCTTTCAGCACGGTCATACTTTCAATATCATCAGGGTTAAGGTTATTCAGAGCATCCCCGCGGTCACGTGATGGATTATTTCCCTCATTACCCCTGGCATCCTGATTCATTGGAAGGCCATTAATTACTATAAGCGGGGAATTAGTAGCTCCTGCAAAACCCACTTGTCCGCGCAAACGTATTTGATTACTGGCGCCTGCACCCGCAGCAGGAGGTGTAATATTGAGACCTGCTACCCTACCCTCAAGGGATTCGCCTACGTTGGTAGTTCTATTCTTAACTAGTTCATCTGTATTGACGGCTGTAGTAGAATAGCCCAGTTTCTTTGTCTCCCGCCTGATACCTAATGCGGTTACCACAACTTCACCAAGATCCTGGTTACTGGTAATCAATACCACCGCTAAAACGTTTCGTCCACGCACTGGTACTTCCTGCATAGTGAAACCTACCGAAGTGAACACCAGCACAGCGTCGGATGCGGCAGTGACGGAAAAATTACCTGCAGCATCTGTTGTGGCGCCTGCTGTTGTTCCTTTCACGGTCACAGAAACAGCAGAAAGTTTTTTTCCGTTTTCATCGCTGACAGTTCCCGTTACTGTTTGGCCAAATGACCAAGCAGTAATAAACAGAAAACAGAACAATAAATAAAATCTGGAAAGGGCCGGCGGAAATGCCAGCGTGCATTTTTTTTTCATATAAGCAATCGTTTTGTGTTAACAAATCTAGGCGTTCTGATAAACGTCAATTTTACACTTATACAAAGTATCCTAACTTTCCAAAAAAAAACTTCCAATAAAACACAGTGATGAATCTTGTACAAAATACTAACTGATTTCATAGATATTTATCCTTTGAATACTGCTATATTTAATTGCTAACGATTGCCTGATGAGCCAGTTTCTATTGCGACACGAGAATTCTTCCGAGATGCTGCAATTGCAGTACAGAAATGGATTTGCACATAAAAAGATTAATTCGATAAGGTTGACTTCATTTATTGATGCCTGCTCTGAGTGGCTTCGCGTTTATTATATTCTTGATGGAAAATTTGATTGTGTTATCAATTGGGAAAACCACAGCTCATATCCGGGTATTTGTCGGGTAAAAAGTTCATACCACACAAGTTTTTATCTAAAACCAATCTGACTTATGGCGATTCTAAAAAAATCATTTTATAACATTTGTTATATCGCTGCGATAATTTTTTTATTGGCTTTTGCTGTTACAACCTTTCAGCAAATGCATGAGTGGGCCGGGTGGTTGCTGGCGTTATTCTTTTTTAGTCTTGCATTTTCTTTCAGAAGCCATCCTATTCTCAAAGGATTTACGTTTACCGTCATTATACTGGCAGTGGTGAGCCTTGCGATGTATTATCCTGATTATTTTAAGACCATAGGTGATTTTAAAACGACAGCATTGGTCATTCCTGCGATGCAAGTGATCATGTTTGGAATGGGAACAGAATTAAGTCTTAAGGATTTTGCTGACGTCCTTCGTATGCCTAAAGCAGTAGTGATAGGGATCGTATGTCACTATACTATTATGCCGCTGATAGGCTTTTCGGTTGCCAAGTTATTTAATTTTCCGGATGAAGTGGCTGCGGGAATCATCCTGGTAGGTTGCTGCCCCAGCGGTCTTGCTTCGAATGTAATGTGTTTTCTTGCAAAAGCTAATTTGGCGCTATCAGTTACTGTAACTGCGGTATCCACACTTGTGGCCCCTATTTTTACTCCATTGCTAATGAAGTTATTGGCGGGTAGACTTATAGAAGTTAATATCGTGGATATGGTATGGCATATTACAGAGATTGTTATTATTCCAATTGTTGCTGGCCTTATATTTCATTATCTCGTTCGTGGAAAATTCAAATGGCTTGATAAGGCAATGCCATATTTATCTATGGTTGGTATTGGCATCGTATTAGTTGTGATCAGCGCCGATAAAAGTGAAGCGTTGAAACAGGTAGGATTGCTTTTATTAGTGGCTACTGCTATACATAATCTTGGCGGATTTTTCCTTGGTTACTGGTCGGCCCGACTGCTTAAATTCCCTGAAAAAGATTCAAGAACAATAGCCCTTGAAGTTGGTATGCAGAATGCCGGCATGGCAGCCGGATTAGCTATCAAAATGGGTGTGGCACTTGCCGGATTGGCACCTGCGGTATTTGCAGTGATGATGAATCTCAGCGGTTCCATACTTGCCAACTGGTGGCACAACAGGGATCCTGATGTACCACGACCAGAGCAAAGAAAAAATAAAATGTCACAACCTTTATAAATTAATACTAACGAGAACATTAAAATTTCATTCTTATGTCAAAATTGAAATTTCTATTGCCTGCCATAGCAATGATGGCATTTACGCTACAAGTAAAAAGCCAGTATGTGCAAGCCAGTAAAGAAGAAATAATTGCATTAACACCCGATTGGAAAGGTGAACGTTTTCCTGATGGTCGTCCTAAAGTATCCGATGATATTATCAAAAGAATGAAACCTGTT
>JANWHX010000162.1 GCA_025450235.1 Chitinophagaceae bacterium
AGCTTGGAAACTTAGAGGTTTCAGAATTGGGAGCCGGGTGTATGAGTATTAGTGCCAACTATGGCCCACCAGCTGATAAAAATCAAGGCATAAAAGTAATTCGTGAAGCTTATGAAAAAGGCGTAACTTTTTTTGACACAGCTGAAGTTTATGGACCGTTCACAAACGAAGAGTTAGTTGGGGAAGCACTTGCACCATTCCGTGAAAAAGTAATAATTGCTACCAAGTTTGGATTTGACATTGAAGCAGGTGGTCTCAACAGTCAGCCTGCACATATCAGAAAAGTGATTGAGCAATCACTTAATCGCCTTAAAACCGATCGTATAGACTTGTATTACCAGCATCGGGTCGATCCAAAAGTGCCAATAGAAGATGTGGCTGGTGTCATTAAAGAATTAATCAAAGAGGGAAAGGTGTTACACTTTGGACTTTCAGAGGCGAGTGCAAAAACAATTCGTAAGGCACACGCTGTTCAACCTGTTACGGCAGTTCAAACAGAATACTCCATTATGACAAGAGATGTGGAACATAACAATGTCCTGGAAACTTGTGAGGAACTTGGAATTGGTTTCGTTCCCTGGGGCCCGTTGGGAATGGGTTATTTGACCGGCAAAATAAATGCTCAAACTATTCTTGACACAAAAACAGACCTTCGCTCGGGGTTCGACCGCTTTTCTTCTGAAAACATTCATGCGAATATGCCGATTGTTGATTTACTGAAACAGTTTGCAGAAAAGAAGAATACAACAACTTCTCAAATTGCACTTGCCTGGTTGCTGGCACAGAAACCATTTATTGTTCCAATCCCAGGAACACGAAACATGGAACACCTGCATGAGAACTTAGGAGCAATTAATATTCATCTGACATCTGCCGATATTCTTGAACTTGACACTGCATCGTCTAAAGTAAAAATTCATGGTGGACGAATGAATGAAATGCAGATGCAAGTTGTTGACAAATAAAACGGCAGCTAACATTGGATGCGACGCAATTCCTGAATAATGGACAGAACCCTGATCCGCGGCGGACGCAAGGGACGATCATCCGTGTTAATGTAGCTGGTATTAAAATGCATTTATACTGTCTGATGGGTATAAATCAATTTTTTTCGTCTCATCTGACAATCTACTTTCCCGCCCCTTATTTCTGATCTTTCAGTCCTTTTCTTCTTTTTGTACGCTGGTTCAGGGCAAATTGTAACCATAGTACAGTAGAATGTAACTATAGTGTATAGTCCTGGCCTTGCTGTAACGGTAGCTTTAGCGTTCAATTGCTGCTGTATGATGCCAGGTAAAGCGGGACCACGGGTTTTACTACACTGCCTCTCTGATTATGTATTTTCTACGAACCGGCAACTAATCCCGGATCTGCGCCTGAAAAGGCTCCCGACAAGCACATATAACAGCCTTCCATTTTTCATTATTCCTATCTCAATTTTTTCTTAAATATAAAAACGCTGCAAGTATGAAAAAAAATCTTACAAATGTCGTTCGTTCTGTTCGCTGGTTTTTACCGGGTCTCTGCTTTGGCTTTATTTTAATACTGCTGATGCCGGAGTCAGCCATAGCACAATCGACTACCATAAAGGTTTCAGGAAAAATAACTGCAGCCACAGGTGAACCATTACAGGGCGTCACAGTAGCAGAAAAAAACACGACGACTATGACTACAACAGATGCAGGTGGAAATTTTGCGATAGTAGTTCCCGATAATGCGGTATTAGTTCTTACCTATGTTGGGTTCAAAAGTCAGGACGTACCGGTAGCAGGTAAAACTCAGTTGACTATCACGATGGAATCAGCTGAAAATACTCTGACTGACATTGTGGTGGTTGGTTACACCTCACAAAAGAAAGCCTCCATAACCGGCGCCGTTTCTACCGTCAATATGCAGGATCTTTCAAAAACACGGATCCCCGACGTAGCACAAGCGTTACAGGGACAAGTAGCAGGTGTTTTTGTCGCTGCCAATACAGGTGCGCCGGGAGATGGAATTAAAGTGAGGATCAGGGGAGAAGGCACTCTTGGAAATAATGATGTATTATATGTAGTGGATGGTGTTTCTACCCGCGATATCTCTTTCCTTAGTATGTCCGATGTAAAATCAATGACTGTTTTGAAAGATGCTTCGGCGACTGCCATATATGGTTCAAGAGCCGCCGGTGGGGTAGTTGTCATTACTACTAATAGCGGGCAAAAAGGAAAAACAAATATTGTTGTTGATTATTTTTCCGGATTTCACTCCGCGGCTAATCTTCCAAAGATGTTAAATGCGGATCAGTATTTAACGGTAAAAGATATCGCCTGGCATAATACTGCAGGAAATTCAGCTACGGCTACCAGTCCCTATAAAGCAGATAGAAGCAGAACCGATCTTGCCAATACTGATTGGCAGAACGAACTGTTTAATACAGGCATGTCTAATAGCTTACAAGTTTCAGCAAGCGGAGGTTCAGATGCTGTACAATATTTACTTTCTGCTGGCTATTATGGACAAAATGGTATCGTGGTAGGTGACCATGATCAATACAAGCGTTTTAATTTCAGGGCTAATGTTAATGCGAATATCTCTGATCGTTTCAAAATCGGGACCAACCTGCAGCTCAGTTATGCTAAACAGGACAAATTATCATCGAGCGGCGATGCCCCGGGTGTTATCCGCCATGCTTTATTGCGTCCGCCGGTAATATCAGTATATAAAAATTCGACAGACCCTACCTGGTCTGATGCCAATCCTTATACAGATTTACCTTTCTATCTGAATAATAATAGCAATGGAGGCTGGAGTAAGATCTATGAATTTACTTCTAATCCTATAGCGATCGTTAATTACACTGACGATAAGCGTAATACCTACCAGACATTTGGAAATGTGTACGGAGAATATGCTTTTCTTAGAGATAAATCTTTACGATTCAGAACCAGTCTTGGAGTGGATATCAGTTTAGCGCATAATAAAAAGTTTGCTGAAAATTTTGGCGATGATACCGACAATGATCCTGCTGAACCTTACCCGGGCATGGGTCGAAACAACAGGCCAAATAACCTGGATGAGAACTACGGGCAAACCATGACCTTCACTTTCAGTAATACATTGAATTACCTGAAAACTATCGGCGGAAAGCATAGCATCAATGCATTGCTTGGAACTGAGAATATCAGCAGTAAATCTTCCGGTATTGGTGGCAGCAGGCAAAACTTTGATAACAGTACAGATCCTTTCCGCTATCTTGATTATGGCAGCACGAGTAACCTGTATAATGGAGGAACTGCCAGCAACTGGGACCTTGTCTCCTTCTTTGCTTCGGGAACGTATGGTTATGACAATAAATATTTTGCTACTGCAACCATAAGAGCAGATGGTTCTTCACGATTCGGGCCCAATAATAAATGGGGATACTTCCCTTCCGTTTCTGCAGGCTGGAGAATTTCACAGGAAAAATTTATGGAAAATATTAACTGGCTATCCAATTTAAAGCTCAGGGCAAGCTGGGGTACATCGGGTAACCAGGAAATACCTGACCATGCCTATGAAACCGTCGTTACAAAAGTTGGTGGTGTGGTGAATACGATCCGCTATGGTAATCCTGATATAAAATGGGAAAGTACTGCTCAAACCAACTTTGGCCTGGATGCAAGCATCATGAAAAACAAACTTTCCTTTTCTGCCGATTACTTCATAAAGTCAACCAAGGATATATTATTGGCAGTAGGATTGCCGGCTGTTTCTGTCGGAGTCATTGAGAAAACGTATGTTAATGCGGGTGAAGTTGACAATAAAGGATTTGAATTTGCTGTCAACTATCAGAACTATGATCACGCATTTAAATACACCATAAACGCAAATGTTGCTACCCTTACAAACAGGGTAGAGAAACTACAAACTTTTGTAAAAAGTATTATAGATGATGGCACACATACAAAAACCGAGGTGGGGCAACCGATCAGTTCCTACTACGGCTATGTGTTCGATGGCATCTATCAAAACACTGCGGAAATAACCAAACAATTATTCTCAAATGCAAACGGGGCTCAACCTGGTGATATCCGCTTTAAAGATTTAAATAGTGATGGCCAGATCAATGCGAATGACAGGGATTTTATCGGCAACCCTATTCCTAAGACGACTTATGGTTTTGTTTTTTCTTCAGAATACATGCGGTTCGACTTTTCATTTATGGTGCAGGGCGTACAGGGAGTAGATCGATATAATGACCTGAAACAAATATTGAATTATGACAGTCGCCCTTTTAACTCGATGGTATCGGTCCTTGACAGCTGGCATGGCGATGGCACGAGCAATACAATTCCGCGTTTAACTTTTAATAATAATGGCGGCGCTAATGTTTCCAGCGTTTTTGTTGAAGACGGATCTTACGTGAGATTGAAGAATATTGAGGTCGGGTACACGTTCAATACCAAAGGAATGTCTGTAAAAAACCTTCGTCTTTATGTAGCCGGTCAGAATCTGCTTACAAGTACAAATTATACAGGGTTGGATCCGGAATCTACTTCATTGATCGATAAAGGCACGTATCCTCAATCAAAGGCATTTATCGTAGGCGTAAAAATTAATCTTTAAACAACAAGGTTCTAAAATAAAAATCATGAAAAAAATATTTATAACCGGACTTGTAATCGCCTTTGTCTGTTTAACAGGTTGCGAAAAACAACTTAGCAAGGAACCTATCGGTATGTTAACCCAGGACCAGGTGAATTCAGCCCCTACTCTTAACACGGTAGAAACTTCTGTCAGTTCTTCTTACCAACTGCTTTCCAGCAGGCTAAACATACTTGCCGAATGGGATTGGGGCGGAGGCCTGGTGTTTCAGAATGATTATATCCTGCAGGATATCGCTTCTGATGATATGGAAAAGAAATGGAACCCTGACGGCGATCAGCCATGGATGGATGAGATCAACAACTATACATTCACTTCTACCAACGGTGGGCCAAATGGCTTATGGAAATATAATTATGAAGGTATAAAAAGGATCAATCTTGCCATTAGTTTCCTGACGAAGTCCGATATAGAAACCATTACCGGTATAACGACTGCAAGAAAAAATCAATTGCTGGGAGAAGCTTATTTTCTCCGGTCATTTTATTATTTCTCCCTTGTGACAAATTTTGGAGATGTGCCTTTAATACTTGCGCCGGTAAAAACTTACCAGGAAGCTTTTGAGGTAGCTGTCAGGGCCAGTAAAACGCTGGTGTGGGATAGAATTAAAGCAGACCTGGCATTAGCAAAACCATTATTACCTGCTACTAAATATTCTTCCAGTACAGAAAAGTGGAGAGTGTCTAAAGGTGCCGTGATTGCTCTCCAGGCAAAGGCGGCTTTGTATACGGAAAAATGGACAGAAGTAATAACCTTCGTCACCGAATTGGAAACACTTGGATTCTACTCGCTGAACGCAAATTACTTTAGCAGTTTTAGCACCG
>JANWHX010000163.1 GCA_025450235.1 Chitinophagaceae bacterium
AAGAAAAGGAAGCTGCTGATAATAGAAGATAATGAACTTGAATCTTCACAAATAGCGAAGATCCTTGATAACGGCGACATGATCGATATCGAGATCGCAAGCAGCGGCAAAGCGGCTTTGGAACTGATCAAAGAAAATGTATATGACTGCATGATCGTTGATTACATGCTGCCTGATATAGGCGGGCTTGAATTAGTTACGGAGATAAGCAATATCAAGAAGATCCAGATGACGCCAGTGCTGGTATATTCGGCAAGGGATTTCTCTCCCAAAGAAAGAACACAGTTGAAGCAATATGCCAATAAGATTTTGCTTAAAGATATAACTTCACTGGATCTATTGCTGGAAGAAGCGGTAATGTTGTTGCATATTGATCATAAGGACCTTTTACCGGAAAAGAAAAAATTGATAGAAAACCTTCGCTCGAAGAATGATGTTCTCGCAACTAAGAAGGTGCTGGTTGTAGATGATGATGTTCGAAACCTGTTTGCACTGACCACGGCATTCGAACGTTATAGTATTCAAACTATCACTGCAGAAAGCGGGCAGGAAGCAATGAATATCCTTGCGGAGAATAAGGATATCGATATTGTGCTGATGGATATCATGATGCCTGAAATGGATGGATATGAGACCACGCAGAAGATACGAAGGGAACATAAAAATGCTGCATTACCGATTATTGCTGTTACAGCAAAGGCGATGAAAGGCGACCGTGAAAAATGCATAGAGGCGGGGGCTTCTGACTATATCACCAAACCGGTGAAAATTGACCAGTTATTATCTCTTATGAGAGTGTGGCTATATAAATAAGCAGCTATGGAACGTACTAATGGTCATGATCTGTCGCGTAAAGCTGATATAAAGATCCTTGTCGTCGATGACAGGGAGGATAACCTGTTTTCTATTGAAGCCATCCTGGAAAAAGATAACTATACGATCGTTAAAGCAAATTCAGGCCGGGCAGCGCTAAAGATATTGCTGCATCAACATGACTTCTCCCTGATCCTGATGGACGTGCAGATGCCCGACTTAAGCGGCCTGGAGACGGCAACCCTGATTTATGAGCGCGACAAGCTGAAGAATATCCCTGTTATATTCATTACGGCACACGACTATGACGAGGATTACGTTTTTAAAGGGTATAAAATGGGAGGTGTGGATTATATCTATAAACCTATCAATCCCGAGCTGCTAAGAGTTAAGGTAAGCGTGTTTGTAGACTTATACCGGAAGAATCACCAATTAATACAACACGAAAAGAAATTGCTCGCCGCTAACCGGTCATTGCAAAAAGAAATTGAAGAAAGAAAAGCTTCTGAAGAAATAGCTAGGTTACTGAATGCGCAATTGGTTGAAAACAATGCCCATCTCAAAGAAGTCAATGAAGAACTGGACCGGTTTGCGTATGTAGCTTCTCATGATCTGCAGGAACCGCTGCGGAAGATCATGGTGTTCAGTGACAAGATCCTGACGAGCAATAATTACAACAAGGAAACTGAAAAGTATTTCAAAAGAATAATAAGCTCATCCGAGCGAATGCAGGTGCTGATCAATGACCTGCTAAGCTTTTCCAGGCATTCAACCAGTTCTTCTGATTTTAAGGAGACGGATCTAAACGTACTCATACAAGAAGCGATAACGGAACTGGAAATGGAAATTGAAAACACCAATTCGCAGGTCTATATAGCAAAGCTGCCCGTTATTCATGTCATACCCAGCCTGATGCGGCAATTATTTTATAACCTGTTGAGTAATGCGATCAAGTTCAGGAAAAAAACAGTGAACCCGATCATACATGTCAATGTTAAACTTGCGGACGCAAAAGATTTTAATTTACAGGGCAAGAACGGCAGCCAGCATTTTTATAACATCACCGTGTCCGATAACGGTATTGGTTTCGATCCAAAGTATGCAGAAGATATATTTGTGGTTTTTAAACGGCTGCACAGCTATCACGAAGTCGAAGGCTCTGGTGTTGGTTTATCTATCTGCAAAAAGATCATGGAAAAACACCAGGGAACTATAAAGGCCAGCAGTATCCCGGGTGAAGGCTCGATATTCACAATCGGCTTGCCGGATAAACAATTGAATGATATAAGGCCCGTCCCTTCTGAACAAACAGATCTTACAAAGAAGACAGTCTGAGGCAAGCTCCAAATAAATTCGAAAAAAGAAACCCCCTGTCTGCCGAACAGGCAGGGAAATCCGAAAAAACCGACACAGGTGGAACAGTTTTTTGAATTTCAAGCATTTTAATTTGGTTCTTTGGTCTTGCGATTTATAATTTTCCAAGCTTGTTGATAAAATATCAATTGAACCTGACAGATCAAATCCAGACTCTTACAAATAAAAAAACTTTTGCTTTTCGATCTCCTTTCCTCCTCTAATTGATTCCCGGTTTCAATTTGACAGCGTGGCTCCGCTTGTACTTTCCAAACCACTGAATAAAATCTTATAACTTCGGCGAATCAATTATGTTTTATGAGATACCTCCCGCTATTTATCTTTTTTCTAAGCACCTCGATATCCGGCCAGGAACATAAGTGGCCGGTCATGAAACACTATGAAGGAAAATTCATAGAGAGAATTGCCATGCCGGTTGGTGGAATTGGAACCGGCAATATTTCTATCGGTGGAAATGGCCAATGGAAAGATGTAGAAATCATGAATAAACCTGCTATGGGGTTTTATGGAGCAGTGGTGGCAAAGCAGGCTCCTTATTTTGTTGTGTTTACCCAATCTGCAAGCGGCGAAAAGAAAACTAAAACGTTGATGGGACCCATACCTTCCGACGAATATATCGGTTCGGAAGGCAGCCGTGCCCCTAATCATGGGTTACCAAGATTTTCCACAGCGAGTTTTGATGCAGCTTATCCATTCGGCATTGTGCACCTTGAGGACAATACAATGCCAGTCTCAGCAAAGGCAAAGGTTTTCAACCCGTTCATTCCCGGGGATGCGAATGCAAGCGGAATCCCGATAGCTGTGATCCGATATGAAATAAAAAATAAAACGGATAAAGCATTGACTGTTTCCGTGGCTGGCTCACTTGATAACTTTATTGGAATGGATGGTTCAGTGGCTGTGATCAGTTCATGGAACAGCATTGTTACTCCAAAAGGCACAAAAAATAACCGAAATACGTTCCGGCAAACAAATGGGCTGGCGGGGATATACATGACATCCGACAGCGTAGATAAGAATTCAAGAGCATGGGGCACGATCGCGTTGAGCACCCCCAAAATCAATTCGGTGGATGTTATTAGTTACCGGACAGAGTTTAACACAAAGGGATGGAACGCTAACTTCACGGATCTGTGGGACGATTTTTCTGATGACGGAATCTTTAAGGATACAACATTTCCCTTAAAATGGCCGGACCCGAGAGGAGCATTGGCTGTAAAATTTCAATTGAAAGCCGGGGAAACAAGAACGGTGCAATTCTTTCTTACCTGGAGTTTTCCCAACCGAATGAGCTGGGACGATAAAGTAATAGTGGGTAATTACTATTCCACCAAGTATTCGGACGCTTGGGATGTGATTGAAAAAACACTTCCTTCCTTACCTGTCCTTGAGGCGAAGACACTCGATTTTGTAAATCTTATCGCGAACAGCAATTATACGAGGGAGGTAAAAGAAGCGGCGTTATTCAACAGCAGCACACTTCGATCGCAAACAACTTTCAGGGACAGGGAGGGAAATTTCTTTGGATGGGAAGGAGCCTTTGCCAACACAGGATCCTGTCATGGCAATTGCACACATGTATGGAACTACGAGTTTGCTTCGCCATTTCTATTCGGAAGTTTGGCTACAAGTATGCGTCAAACAGAGTATAAGCATGCATTATACAGTTCAGGTCTTATGAGCTTCAGGGTGGGTTTACCATTTGATGAAAAGAACAATAACTATGTGGCCGCGGCTGACGGGCAAATGGGATCGATCATGCGGGTATACAGAGAATGGCAACTATCCGGGAATGATGATTTTTTAAAAGATTTGTATCCCGGTGTTAAGAAAGCTTTATCGTTTGCCTGGATCGAAAAAGGCTGGGATGCAAATAAGGACGGGGTAATGGAAGGATGCCAGCATAACACAATGGATATAGAATATTATGGGCCGAATCCCGAAATTGGTTTTTGGTATCTCGGTGCGTTGAAAGCTACAGCAAGGATGGCACATTATATGAATGACACGGAATTTGAGCAAACATGCACCGACCTTTTTACACGAGGGAGTAAATGGATAGATGCGAATATTTTTAACGGAGAGTTTTACTACCAGCAAATATGGCCGGTAAAAACCCGGAATGACGTAGCAAAGGGATTGACACTGGGAATGGGAGCAAGTGATATTTCCAATCCGGAATTCCAGATTGGTGAAGGTTGCCTGGTGGATCAGCTGGTTGGCCAGAATATGGCTTTCATTTGCGGATTAGGTTACCTGGCCGATTCCAATCATATCAAAAAGGCTTTAGCAAGTATCTGGAAATACAATCACCGGAAATCATTTGGAGATTATTTTAATAATATGCGCTCATATGCCCTCGGTGACGAAGCGGGGCTGGTAGTGACAGCCTATCCCGATCCTTCTAAAAGGCCCGCCGTCCCATTGTCATATGGCTTTGAAGCATGGACAGGAGTTGAATATACTGCTGCCGTGGGCATGATGTATATGGGGATGCATAACGAAGCCGGCCAGATTATCAAAAACATTCGTAGCCGTTATGACGGTTTTAAACGTAACCCATTCAATGAAGAAGAATGTGGCAATCACTATGTCCGGGCAATGGCAAGTTGGTCGGCTATCATTGCTTTGAGCAAATTCAATTATTCCGCCGTTGATAAAGCTTTCTCAATCACGGCTAAGCCGGGAAACTATTTCTGGTCCAACGGTTATAGCTGGGGAAACGTGAATGTCAATGGAAATAAATTGGCAATTTCGGTGCATCACGGGAGGCTTGATATAAAAACTATCCGGTTGAGTAATGGCCGGCAATTAAATTTGAAACAGCCAATGACAATTGAAGAAGGAAAATCTTCAGCGTTTGTTGTGCAGTAGAACTGTTCGCAGCAGCAAACCAACGGACGATCATATATCAGTCACCATGAGCAGTCAGAAACTAATTCAATTCTTCAAAAACTCAAACCTTGTTTCCCAAACGACAGCGGTAGAAATCGCTAATATGTTTTCACCCAAAGAGATAAAAAA
>JANWHX010000164.1 GCA_025450235.1 Chitinophagaceae bacterium
CACATGCCTCTCGCTATGATAAGAAGAACGAACCAGCGGCCCGCTTTCCACGTAATCTAATCCAAGCTGATACCCGATCTCACGGTATTCAGCAAACTCATCGGGATGAACAAAGCGATGAACAGCCAAATGCTTTTGGGTTGGCTGCAGGTATTGACCGATTGTAATTACATCACATCCATTGTCCCTGAGATCTTTCATTGTTTGAATCACTTCTTCTTTCTGCTCACCAAGACCAAGCATGATACCACTTTTAGTCCTGCTGCCACCTTCCTTTAATATCCGGATGACTTCCATGCTGCGCCAATACTTTGCCTGTATCCTTACCTGCCTTGTCAATCGCTCCACCGTTTCTATATTATGCGATATCACTTCAGGCGCCGCATCTATGATACGTTGAATGTCTTCTTTGCTGCCTTTGAAATCCGGGATCAAGGTTTCGAGGGTGGTATCCGGGTTCAATGCTTTTACTGCTTTGATCGTATTATGCCATACAGTCGAACCCCCATCTTTCAATTCGTCCCTGTCTACAGAAGTAATTACGGCATGTTTTACTTTCATCAGGTGAATGGCTTCAGCCACCCGTTGCGGTTCATCCCAGTCAAGTTCCGTCGGACGCCCCGTGGCTACGGCGCAGAAGCCACAGCTTCTTGTGCATACATTGCCTAATATCATGAATGTAGCCGTACCTGCTCCCCAGCATTCGCCCATATTTGGACAATTACCACTTTCGCAAATCGTGTGAAGCTTATGACTGTCAACCAACCCGCGTACATGTTTATAGTTCTCACCAATGGGAAGTTTCACCCGAAGCCAGTCGGGTTTTTTCAATTTTGGACGTTGATCTGCACCTGTAATGACCGGGAGTTCGCTCATCATACAAAAATACGACTGAAGGCTGAAAGTTAATGCTGCCAGTGCGTGCATTTCAAAATCACGGACGGGTTCCTGAAACCGGAGAAAACACATAGGCCTGCCTGAAGGCAGGTATCTCCCAAAAACTATGTTTCTATACACGACTTTCGGCGGGACAAGTTGTGACTATTGTGGTTCAATATCAGCGACGATTTGAAATACAGCCGCCGCTGATCAACGATCTTACTTTCGCTTGCCAAAAATAATTGCGAGATAAGCCTGTATAAAGATCTGCTGATCCTTTTTCTGGAGAAGCATAACGGGGATCTTAGACGCATAAAACTCTGCGCTTGCACCTATTTCAAGCCCATTGACCGATTCATTGAAGCGTCCATAATCAAACCGCATGGCAAATTTGGCAAATGCACCGGGTTTAACCTTAATCTCACCCCAGCCTTTACCAAAGCCGGCTCCGCCTGTAATCGTCGGGCCAAGAAACAGGGCACTGTCCTGTACGGAATATTTAATAGTCCGGTTTATATTGGTGAGGGGATCGTTTACTGCCAAATAGTAAGGCCGAAGCAATCCAAGGGCAAGTCCGGCATTATAAACTAACGAAACCGCTACACCGTTCTTATTTCCTTTTTGGCCTAATATATATTGTTGCCCTATGCCAATTGTTACCGGGTAGAAATAATTGACCTTCCCATAAATAAAAGAGTTTCCAAAAAACGAATTGCCATTCAGTTTTTCTTCCTTGTGACTTTTTGTCTCTGCAAAATCAATCCTGTAATTAGTTGTCTTCCGGTTGGTTTTCATTTTGCCCAGCTCATAAAAAAAGCCGTAGCCATTGCTTCGCAACTGAAAACCAAAAATGCTTTGCTTGGAATATATCAGCACCCCCTCCTCGGCCTGCCGCATCAATTCAGCGATCTTCTTGCGCTTGGCTTCTTTTTTATCGGTTTTTGAATCGGGTGATGATCCTCCATTAGTGCCATCCTGTGCTGAAGAACTGACACAAAGCAGCAGAACAATCGAAAAAAGGGCTAGTTTCTTCACGTAATATTGTTTGAGTAAATTATATGACTTTAAACGGTACAAAAATAAGAAGGGATGCTTTTATATGGTCCATTTCATAAAACTCCGACCCTTTTTGTTCCTGCGTCTCGTTGATAACGTAAATTTAGTCCAAAAATTGAAATGACATCCACAGTAGTTTATGAAGGCGACCTGCGCACCACCTGTACCCACTTAAAAAGCGGCTCCTCATTCGCAACAGACGCACCACCGGACAATCATGGAAAAGGCGAACGCTTCTCCCCGACCGACCTGATGGCTACCAGCCTTGCCACTTGCATGTTGACGGTCATGGGGATCAAAGCAAAGACAATGAGATTTGATTTGAATGACCTCAAGGTCGACGTATTAAAAATAATGAAATCCGATCCCCGAAGGGTTGGCGGAATAGAATTAACTTTTCATATACCCGATACGTTGGGCGAAATCGATGAAAAAACAAAAACGATCCTGAAGAATACTGGGGAAACCTGCCCGGTAATTAAGAGTATTCACCCGGAAATTGAGATTAAAATAGATTGGGGTCGCTGGAGTTGATTTTAATGTTTATATTGAGGGAATGAACCCCCTGAACATCCGAAGCCGAATTGTCCTTTCCTTCCTTTTGATCCTTATTCTATTTTGCAATGCGCAATGAGATGATAAATGGACAATACCTGGTGAACAACCTTCAATTCCATCAACAAACCCCGACCAGGGAAATTTCATAGAAACAATAAAAGGGCCGGGAACTTAAGAGCCGGCAGTCGCGAAATTATATTCTTCACGACTCAGACGATCTCCTGTTACTTTTTTTTTCACGGACGCGAAAGGTTGAGGCAACCTTTTTAAAACTTGTTCGTCACTTGGTGAAAGTAAATATATGCAGAGACCGGTCCTGCTGGTCTTCCTCATTGCCGCTATCACTGCGAACGGTCAAACAGATACAACAAAGAACTACGTACCCGAAACGTGGAAGAAACCCGGCTTTGGCATTCGGGCCGGCTTTGGGATACAAAAGCATTTTTACACGGAGTTAGGAGTTGCGCTCCAAAGATATATTTATGAGGCGCGACACGGTTATATGGCCTACGCTTATTACACGACATTTGAATGGACTCCCTCGTCCCCGGGAAAGGAACAGGTATACGGAATAAAAGGCGGTGCTGAAATAGTCAACAACGGTGGCACAGGCGGGATAGAAGTCAAATACCTTTTTAATTCCCTGTCAAATGATGTAGTCATTACTCCAAAGTTTGGTTTTGGAATTGGTCTTTTGACGCTCTTCTACGGTTATAACTTCTCGACCAATAAATATCCTTTCCCAAATATCAGGCAGCACCAGTTCTCGCTGGCATTTAACTCCAATCTTATTCACCATTCGCGGAAGTATGAAAAGGATCGAAATCATAAATGATCGGCGGGGTAATCCTTTAGAATCGCATTTCCTACTCCACATTCCAAACATCTTCTTCTGTCGCAATATTCATTCTTCAATTCAATCAATGCCTGCGAATCATAGGCGTTCTTAATTTCAGTACCGATATGATGAAATCCATTTGTGATTGAATTGCTCTCGGCAAGAATTTCTTCCAGCCATTTCAGGGCCCTGTCTTTACACTTTTGATCGCCATGATAATTTCCATACGCAAAAAGGACCGGTACTACCGTATTGATCATGATGTTGTCAATCATAGACTCTCCCACCCGTTTCTCTTTGAATGCAGATATTTCATCAAACACGTAATGATAATGCCAATAATCATTGGCGGTGACGTCAAACCATTTCTTTACTTCATTCACAGAAGTTGCATCTTTTATTTTAGAAAACAAATGCGCTGTTTGGTGGACAAGCATCGCGAGTTGTGCCAGGCGGACGGTGGGAAAATTGCCGGGACGCATCCGCAGGAAATGGACCGGGGTCCCTATTGGAACAATCTTGTACTTGCCCTGAAGAAACTCATATTCCCTTCTCAAGAGTAAAAGATAGTCATCTTCTTCTCCGTACTTATTGGGATTTTTTTCCAATAAACCTGCCTGGCCAAACAATAGCGCCTCCAATTGATGGATCTGGCCTTTATGTTTTGAGATGATATTCACCGGCATCGAACGGGCCATCGCTTCAAAAGCATCCCCGTTGACTTTTGTTCCGAAATTGCGGGCAAGCAACCACCAGAATGTTGCTTCCCAATGATAATTGTTTTGCTGAAGATAAGTACCGATAAGTTTTGACTTCCTTAATAAGCGCTCGGCCAGGAGTCTTTCCTTCCAACTGACCCATGTGATACCCCGGACAGCGTGAATACTTTTTTCACAAGCGATAAATGCAGAAGAATTCATCAACTCTTCATATCGTTGCAACAGGATTCCTGAAACACGGCTTTTCAATTCTATTACCGGAACCTGGTTAGCCGTAGAATCATTCTCCCAAACGACATGAAGAATAACGTTGTTATAATTGCTGTCGTTTTGATGTTCATGTTTATTCCAGTCCGAAGTTTTTATATGCAGTTCAACCGTGCCCACCCATGTTGTATTATCCAGCCTGATCTTACCGTCTGTAAAGTCAGGTCCCTGGTTAGTGTTTAATTGCCCGGGAGAAATAACGCGGACGGTTTCGCCCGAAATAGCAGTGAGTTCGTTTTTATTAAAATATTGAAACTGCCAGATGAATTGAAGCAGCCGTTCAGTCATAAATGGGTTTGAGGGTTTAATGTTGAACGATTAAAATTATCGTTACCGGGTGAGGCATCCATGGTCTAAAACACCATTTTAAAGTGAAAAACCCCAACCATCAACCTTAAATCCTCAATCTTCCTGCTCAAACTTTAAACCGTAAACCTTCAACCCTCAACCTTAAACCTTAAACCTCTTCAACTCTCTTACAACCCTGCTCACCGGCAATCCCATCACGTTATAGAAATCGCCGTTGACGGATTTGATGCCTGTTACTCCTATCCACTCCTGTATTGCATAGGCCCCGGCTTTGTCGTATGGCTCGTATTTATCGACATAAAATTCAATCTGTTCAAGAGACAGATCATGAAATTCCACGTCGGTCACATCTGCAAACGAAATTTCTTTCTCTCCTTGCCGGATCACTACGCCGGTTATTACTTTATGCCTTTCACCGGATAATGCGATAAGGATGCTTATTGCTTCTTCGCGGTGAACAGGTTTGCCGATGATATTATCATTCAATACCACGATTGTATCAGCAGCTAAAATTATCTCATCGTTACTCTTTGATTGCTGTACGGCCAGGGCTTTATTCCTTGCGATATACACAGCGATTTCATCCGGCCGTAAACCGGGTGGAAATTTTTCGTCCGTTTCTTTAACCGATACGATAAAGGGTATTTCGGCCCATTCCAATAATTGTTTTCGCCTGGGAGATTGAGAAGCGAGTATGATTGTATTCATAAGTAGAAATAAAAAAAGATCATTGAAAGAATGCCGGCCAGCATCACTCCTTTGATCCAGGTGCTCAGATTGTGATAGTCTTCAGTAGTTGAGGCCCTGAATAATTTCCGGAAAATAACGATCAATGGAACAATGATCAGTACGACAGCATATACCACCAGTCCCCACCACCGGAACTGCAAAATATAAACCTGGAGAATAATGAGAATGATGATCAGGACGATCATCCACACGGCAATATATACTTTGCTTGCGTTGATCCCCCAGGCAATCGGCATGGACCGGGAACCAAACCTCTCGTCCCCTTTAATATCTTCAATGTCTTTTATCGCCTCCCGTATAAGTGAACAAATAAATGCAAAGCCCGCATATAAAAATGCAAGCCTGAAGAATTTAGGCTGACTGTGATTGGCGGGTGCAAAGGCATTGACGACAGACAATTTCGAAAAGAAAATGATCAGGATCGACCAGGCAGTAAGAAGGGAGATAACGAAATTTCCAATAAGCAGGCCTTTCTTGAAATTCGTTGAGTAAAACCATAATAGGGCGACACTCGCGATGTTGGCCAGAATAAGGTACCATTTTTCGAGAATAGGAACAGCCAGCGCTGTGAAAATGATGCCTGTAAAACTCAATATGAAATGCCAGGCAATAGCCCAGCGACGATGAATGACCTTATCCACAACCATTTTCTGCGGTTTATTGATCTCATCGATGTTGATGTCAAAATAATCGTTGATGACATAACCCGCCGCCGCAATGAATAAAGAAGCCAGCACGAGGTATATAAACTTAAGTAAATCATCTTCCGGCACTACATCCCGGTATAAAGGATCATAAATACAAAACTGGAAAAGGATCTGCGTCAGGGCTATAAAAATGAGATTGGGCACGCGTATCAATCGCAAAAAGGCTGTTGCCAAACTCATGAATAAATTTTTGGAAAGATACAAATAGGAAGTCAGAAGTATGTATTCGAAGGTCTGAAAGCTCTCTTATTATTCAGTTCCTTATTGTGACGGAACATCTTCCCTATAATGCCAATGGTTGTTTTGCTTCAAAACTTTTTCTATCACATCCCGTACACAACCATTGCCGCCGTTGCGTGGAGAAACATAATTTGCTATTTCTATTATTTCAGATGCCGCATCGGCGGGACAGGCCGCTATGCCCGCTTCAGACATCGCCGGAAGATCCGGCAGATCATCACCCATGTACAAAACCTCCTCTTTTTGTAATTGATTTTTCTTAAGAAAGGAGGCGACAAGTGACCTCTTATCCAAAACGGACATGTGCACGTCATTAATGCCAAGTTTATTCAGGCGATCAATCACCGGTGAAGGGCTGCTGCCTGAGATGACGATCACGCGGTAGCCGGACTTAACCGCGAGCTGCAATGCAAAGCCATCTTTGATGCTCATGCTCCGGGCCTGCAACCCATGTTCCAAAAGCAAAACTGATCCATCGGTCAATACGCCATCAATATCAAAAAAGAAGGTGGTAATGTTTTTGAAAAGTTTGAGATCTGGGGTCATGGTTCAAATATCGGAAGATGAAATAATACAATCATATATTTTATTTTTTGTCTGTAGATCTAAGGTATCCGGGGTTTTGAACCACATAAGGACATAGGAACACATAGGCTACCACATAGAAGCCTGCCCCGGTAACACCGACTGTTGTCATGTCGACCTAGAGAGGCATCTGGAACTTGCTGCTTACAGAATAATATCAAGAACAGACGCTTCGTTCCTCAGCGTGACAAAAGGGTTTGTCATGCCGACGCAGGGGCATCTAGACATTGGCCCATTTTAAAACTCTTCCCCATAATATTCGTCTGGCAACAATGTTTGATCCGGCACCAAAATCTCAATTTCTCCTTGGTCATCCAATAACAGCGACTGGCAGCCAAGCCGGGAATTTGCACGGCGGCCAATCACCCGGTTAAGATAATCTTTCTCTCTTTTTTCCATCGCATCAATGAACTCCATTCCTTTTTCAATATATAAATGGCAGGTGGTGCAGGAGCAGACTCCACCGCAATTGTGATGCAGCTCTATATCATTTTTTAAAGCGATCTCCAATAATGTTTGTCCGGGTTCAACATTTGTAAGCGCAACGGGCTTAATCCCCATTTGAATAAAACTAAATCGGATCGTATACATTATTTGTTCTGCTGTATGCTTTCTGTGAGCAGTAAGTAGATATTTTTTAACTGGGGATGATCTTTCAGTAGTTCAATATGTTTTTGCAAAGTTTCTTTATCCTGGCGGATCGCCGGGCCTGTTTGTGCTTGTTTAGGAGAAATATCCTTTATTCTTGAAGCAGTCTCTTCGATAAGCGGCAGTAACTGTTTGAAATCAAGTCCCTCCTTTTTGCAATACTCTTCCGCCAACGCATATAAATAATTTGGGAAATTGCTGACAATGACCGCCGCTACATGCAATTTCATTCTTGTATCATCTCCCGCCTGGATCACATTTTCCTTTGCAATAGATTGTGCAAGGATTTTTAATTTATTTTTTGCTATATCATCACTGCCATCAATAAAAACAGGAATATCGGGCAGAATGGTCATTTCTTTTCGCAAGCTCTGCAAGGGATAAAAAACGCCGTAATGTTTAGTGACATGCTGCAGCGCTTCTTTCGGAACAGAAGCAGCAGTATGTGCTACCACTTTTCCGGGAAGTCTCATTTCTTTCGTTACGTCTGCAATAGCGTCATCAGAAACGGCGATGATGTAAATATCTGCATGCTTATTGACCATAATAAGATAGTTACTGGATTCGGTGTCCCACTCATAAGCTAATTTGCTTGCAGCCGAAGCATTGCGACCCACGACCTGCAAAATATTATGACCAGCAGCTTTAAATTTCCTTCCAAGAACAGAAGCAACATTTCCCGAACCGATAATTACTATATCCATGATTATATTTGCAGGTTATGAACGTAAGCCAGCGTGCCACAATAATCTATATCCGGACAAAATTCAAACTTCTTTCCGCTATATCCAAAAAGAAAGCTGCCCAGCAGGCTTTTCAATTGTTTTGTACTCCTCCGACACGCGATAGGAAAAAATTACCGGCTCTTTTTAATGAAGCGGAAAAACTACAGTTCACATTTAAAGAATTCGACATTGTTGGCTTCCGATGGAATAAGGGCGGGCACAAAAAAGTCCTGATCCTTCATGGCTTTGAGTCAACTGCCATCAATTTTGCGAAATATGTCGAACCCCTGGTAAAAAAAGGATATGAAGTACTCGCTTTTGATGCCCCGGCACATGGTTATAGCAGTGGTAAACGGATAACTGCGATCATTTACCGCGATCTTATTAAATATATTAATGAACAATATGGGCCGATACAATCTTATATGGGTCATTCTCTCGGTGGGTTTGCCCTTGGTCTTGCTTTGGCGGAAATACCCCATGACCAACATCTTCGTGCTGTTTTTGTCGCTCCGTCGGCGGAAACCAATTCGGCTATTAACAACTTCTTCCAGTTCTTAAAATTAGACGATAAGGTCCGCCGGGAATTCGAAAAACATATTGAAGTTGTAAGCGGAAGGCCGGTGTCCTGGTTCTCAATTAGCCGGACTTTGAAAGCCATAAATGCAGAAATACTCTGGATTCATGATGAAGATGACCAGGTCACTCCTTACGAGGATGCTTTAAAAGTAAAAGGGGAAAACTATTCTAACGTGCAATTCGTATTTACCAGGGGACTCGGCCACAGCCGCATTTACCGCGACACAGAGGTCATCAGGACAATCGTAGATTTTCTTTGAGGCTGTCCCCGGAGTATTATGAAAAGAAGAACATTTCATATTATTGCTTCAAGGGCAATATTAACAGTCTTTTTCCTCTTTCTTATTATTTTTATAATCGCAATGAAAAAACCTGTTCAGCACGAAGAGTCTTTGCCCGATGGCCATACTTATCTAGCTCTTGGCGATTCATACACTATCGGTGAAAAGGTAGAAGTCAAAGACAATTTCCCCAACCAGGTAAGGGCGATACTGAACGAAAGAGGAATTCTGTTTGATGCTCCCCAGGTAATTGCCCAAACAGGATGGACGACTGATGAACTGCAAACAGCCATCGACAAGACAAAGCTGAGAAAGCGATATGATCTTGTCACGTTACTAATTGGTGTGAATGATGAATACCGGGGAAGAAAGGCAGATGAGTACATTATCGAATTCGAATCGTTGCTCAAGCAGGCGATTCAGCTTGCAGGTAATAATACTGATCGGGTAATTGTTCTTTCGATCCCTGACTGGGGCGTGACTCCGTTCGCATCCGGCAGAGACAGAAAACAGATCGCTGGAGAAATTGATGACTATAATTCAGCCAACGAATTGATCTCAAAAAAATACAAAGTACATTATATAAATATCACCCAAAGTACCCGTGAAGCAGCCAGGGATAACTCTCTTTTAGCCTCCGACGGACTGCATCCTTCCGGCAAAGAATATGCAAAATGGGCCACTCAAGTGGCGGCATTCATACAAGAAAAATTGTAAAAGCACGTTACAACTCCCGGGAAATTTCTTATAATTTTTATGATGGTGGTTGTTATTTGCTTAAAACCCTTAGCTGATAAGCGTTTGAGAGGATGACTGAAGCATCACAATGGGCGATGATCAGGATTATATCGCGATTGATAGGGCCGGGTTACATGAATATTTATTATTCTTGTTTTATTTTGCGGCCTGAAAAAAGGAATTGAGCGGAATAATCAAGCAGCGAATATGGCGAAAAACCTATTGATAGTCGAGAGCCCGGCAAAAGCGAAGACCATTGAAAAGATACTTGGAAAGGACTTCCAGGTGAAAAGCTGCTATGGACATATCCGTGACCTGGAAAAAGCAGGAATGGGTATAGACATCGAAAAAAAATTTAAACCCCGTTATATCGTTCCCGCGGAAAAAGAAAAGGTTGTTGCAGAATTAAAAAAACTTTCTGAAAAAAGTGAAGTATGGCTGGCAACGGATGAGGACCGCGAAGGAGAAGCTATAAGCTGGCATTTGTGTGAAGTGCTTGGACTGGACCCAAAGAAAACAAAGAGGATCGTTTTTCATGAGATCACTAAACCAGCGATATTAGACGCAGTCGCGAACCCGCGCCGGTTGGATATGAACCTGGTGATGGCACAGCAGGCCCGAAGAATCCTGGATCGCATCGTGGGATTTGAATTAAGCCCCGTGCTATGGCGAAAGATCAGTATGCGCAATAATCTTAGTGCCGGTCGTGTGCAGAGCGTAGCTGTAAAACTAATCGCAGAAAGAGAAAGAGAGATCAATGCGTTTGTTCCTGTCAGTACATTTAAAGTAGAAGCATCCTTTACCGCAAAAGATATTTCAGACAAACCAGTCACGTTCATAGCTGAAGGAAAAAAACAGTCGAGCGTTGAAGATGCAGAGTCATTTTTGAAGAGTTGCATCGGGGGTGAATATGAAGTAGCGGATATCCAGGTAAGGCCGGGCAAACGTTCACCTGCTCCTCCATTTACGACATCTACCCTGCAACAGGAAGCTTCCCGCAAATTAGGTTATGGCGTATCAAGGACAATGCTGATCGCACAAAAGCTATATGAGAACGGGTATATTACTTATATGCGTACCGACAGCGTGAACCTGAGTGATACCGCTCTGGGTGACATCACCAATACAGTAAAAAGTATGTTTGGTGCAGAATACCACCAGTTCCGCAAATACAAGAACAAGAATGAAAGTGCGCAGGAAGCTCACGAAGCTATTCGTCCCACATATATGAACAATTCAACTGTGGAGGAATTGGATTGGAAACGATTGTATGACCTGATTTGGAAAAGAACCATGGCCAGCCAGATGGCTGATGCTGAATTGGAGAAAACCACGGCAAAAATCTCTATCTCAACCAATAAAGATGAATTAACTGCAACCGGCGAAGTTCTTAAATTCGACGGTTTCCTGAAAGTATACCGGGAGGACCGGGACGATGATGAAGATGAAGAAAACCAGGAAGGAATGTTGCCGCCGCTGACGGTCGGGCAACCCTTACCGCTGGTGTCGATGAAGGCTACCGAACGATTCAGCCGTGCCTTACCGCGCTATACAGAAGCTTCCTTGGTTAAAAAGCTGGAAGAACTTGGGATTGGTCGCCCCTCCACTTATGCTCCTACTATTTCTACCATATTGAAAAGAGGATACGTTGAAAAAAGAGACAAAGAAGGTATAAAAAGAGATTATCGTGTGCTGGTTTTAAAAAATAATGAAATCAGCAGTGAAACAGAACAGGAAAACACCGGCGCGGAAAAATCAAAGCTCTTCCCTTCTGATCTTGGGTTAGTAGTCACCGATTTCCTAAGTAAATATTTTGACGATATAATGGATTATGGATTCACGGCGCGGATAGAGGAAGAGTTTGATGAAGTAGCTGAAGGAAAGATGAAGTGGAATGAAATGATCAATGATTTTTACAGTCCTTTTAAAAAAGATGTAGATAAAACAATTGAAACAGCCGAAAGAGCGAAGGGAGAACGTGAATTGGGTATCGATCCTGTCAGCGGTAAGCGGATCGTAGCGAGAATTGGCCGTTATGGACCAATGGTGCAGATCGGTGATGCCGATGAAAATGATAAACCTTTTTTTGCTGCGTTGAAAACAGGACAAAGTATTGAAACCATCAGCCTTGAAGAAGCACTTGACCTTTTTAAACTGCCGCTGACGCTGGGAGAATATGAAGGGGAACAGGTGTACGTCGGCATAGGTCGGTTTGGACCTTATGTAAAATTTGGTGAACAATTCATTTCCATACCCAGGGGTGAAGATCCATTGGAGATTGATATGGACAGGGCTATTGAAATGATAAAGGAGAAACAGATAGCTGATGCACCTATCGCGTTGTATGAAGGTAAATCTGTGACGCGCGGAAAAGGAAGATTTGGTCCCTATCTCAAATGGGAAGGCATGTTCATCAATGTACCTAAGCGATATAATTTCGATGCGTTGTCACAAGCAGATATTGATGAATTGATAGCAGCCAAAGCAAAGAAAGAAGCCAACAGGTATATTCAAAACTGGCCGGATGAAAAGATATCTGTTGAAAATGCAAGATGGGGGCCAGTAGTAAAGTTTGGCAAAAAGATCATCAAACTCCCGAGAAAAGCTGATGAGTCTAAATATACAGCCGATGAGCTGAAAGAAATTCCTTTGGAAGAAGTGAAGAATTGGATTGTAGCACAAATCCCCAATGCGTTTGGAAAGAAAAAGAAAGAGAAAAAACCTCCTGTGGAGAAAAAAGAAAAGAAACC
>JANWHX010000165.1 GCA_025450235.1 Chitinophagaceae bacterium
CCTGGTTCTGCGGATTGCGGGCCCAGCGTACACCTTCATATTTTTCCAGTAAAGTATTTTTCACTTCCTCATCACTTGTCTTTCTAACCCATCCGCCATCGAGCCAGAGAATATCGAGTTTACCATAGTCACTTACCAATTCATTTATCTGTCCGTGTGTATAGTCTACAAATTTTTTCCATTGCGCAGGATATTTATCGATCTGGTAATTACAATTCCTGTCTGCCGGCGGAAATTGTTTCCACCAATAATAATCACTGTGCCAATCAGGTTTTGAAAAATAGGCCCCTATCCACATGTTTTGGTTTCGGAATGCATTAAAAATTTCTTTAGCAACATTACTGCGTGGGTTCGATGAAAAAGCACAAGCCTTATCGGTTATCTTATAGTCAGTGTATTTAGTATCGAACATGCAAAAGCCGTCATGATGTTTAGTAGTAAACACCATATACTTCATGCCTGCATACTTAGCGGCAGCCGCCCATTTCTCCGGGTTGAATTTTTCAGGATCAAACGTGGTCTTTAGCTTTTCATACGCTTTTACATATTCAGAATAATTTCCTTCGGCAATTCCTTTTTTACGTGCTGCTGATGCCCAGCCAAGATCTTCAGGACATATGCTCCAACTTTCCACAATGCCCCACTGACTATAAGTACCCCAATGCATCAGCAAACCGAATTTCAAGTCTTTCCATTCTTCAAGCCGATGTTGAATAGCTGTATCAGGATCAGGAAAATATTCCCGGTGCTCCTGGCTAAATGAATTGTTGCTGATAGTAAATAAAAGAAGCAGAGCTAAACCAAATTTCATTGCGGGGTATTTTGTCCGGTAAAAATATTATGAATTAAGATAGAAGTTGTAAATCTTATTTTGCATAACATTGAACATAATCTATTTTTCGTTTACCTGAAGTTCTTCCCATTCAGTAGTTCCATCTTTCTTTCTTATGAATTCATAAGCTGCAGTAGTGCCGACAACAATTTCTGCTGTTGTATAAATTTTACACCCTTCCAATAAATGACCGCCAATTGTTTTACCAGTATTATCGCTGATGCTGATATGCAGGTGACTTCCATTAATCGAAAGAGTTCCTGTAAGACTTACAATTTCAAAATGACCGGAACCATGTATGCCTTCCTGTTGGTTGGCAAAGCGTATTGTATAATCTGTAAGGCTGCCCACACAGGAGTTGATCCAACCGGCATCAATATTTTTTTCTTTTACTATAGCTTCAATACTCTTGCGAAGATCTTCACCGGGTTTGAGACGTAAAACATATACCTTATTATTATCCATTGCACCTGGTTTTTAAATCCGTACTAAGAACTAAGACTGCAACTATTTTATTTTCTTACATGGTATTTTCGCACCGCCCTGGTGCAGGATAAATCCATCTATTTCTTTCTTCTCATTTCTTGTAAATTCTAACTGTATATCCAGCGATTTCAAAAATAGAAGATCTTCTTTTTCTGCATACAGCATCTCCGTTTTTTGGCCCGTGGGTGTTGCTACCAGTGCTCCATCTTTTAAACTTATAACTACATGCAGACCCTCATTAATTGCATACTCGCCTACGTACTCTTTTAGCTTTTCTTCTGGTAGTTTTATTTCTGTTCTTTCTTTCGGTAGTTCATATTCTTTTCCATAAAGTATGGCAAATATGCTTTGGCTGATGTCTCCCACTGCGGTATTGGATCCATTACTAAGCAATACAATGCATATATCATCTTCCGGCACCCGGGCAATTGTCGTAATAAACCCATGTATACCGCCACCGTGAGATACTCTTCTTTTTCCTTCAATGCTGTCAATGCTCCATCCATAACCATATCTATTTTTTACCGGTGTATATGCTTTCTCCTGCTGCTCCCTGGATAAAATATTATTTTTCTGCAATGCCTTATGCCATAGATACAGATCACCAACGGTAGAATAAATAGCACCTGCAGAAAAGGAAACGGAAGAATCTACTATAGGAGCTTCTTCTTTTTCTTTATCATTCAGTTTAAAATAACCTATTGCTTTTTCACTACTTTTTAAATGGGTGAAATCAAAACCACTATGTACCATCTTTAAAGGTGTGAATATATACTTGCGTACTGCCTGTTCATAGGGTTTTTTAGTTACCGCTTCAATAATATATCCCAGCAGGGAATAGCCGCTATTGGAGTAACTCCAGCTGGTACCCGGCGAAAAATCAAGTGGTTTATCCCTGAACAATGCCATCATCATTTCCCGGTTTGCTGGCTTGGTCACTTCATTAGCCATAAATTTTTCGTCATCGGTATAATTATAAATGCCGGAAGTATGTGTAAGCAACTGTTCAATAGTAATACTGTCTCCTTTTGGGTAGCCCGGAAAATATTTACTGAGTTTATCCGAAACGCTTAGCTTCTTTTCTTCCTGCAATTTTAGAATGACAGCCGAAGTGAATTGTTTTGTAACAGAACCTAACTGGAAAATGGTTTGTTCATTGTTTGCTACTTTATCTGTGGCATTCCTGTACCCATATCCTTTATTCAGCAGTATAATGCCATTCTTTGCAACGAGTGCCGAACCATTGAACTTATACAACTTTGCATAGGCATCTATCAATGCGTCGAGCTTATCGCCCTGTGCGAAGCTGAAATGAACGACGAACAGTACGGCAATGAGAACAAATATTTTTTTCATTTAACAATGTATTTGAGTAGAGAAAGATATGTCATTAGGCGCAATAACTCCTTATCGGTTACATAGCTTAATTCGCTGTTCCCGATCCCGTGAATGGTACAACATCAGGTGATAGATATGATCAATTTCAACGCAGCTTCTTTATCTTTTTCAAAAATTTTAAGCTCAATACCACTCACAGGATCCAGGCCAAGCACATTTTCATCTGTGAGAGATGATGTAATACCATGTTCTTCCAGTTTGTTCTGCATTACCTTTGCATCCATGATATCTGAAAAGGTTTGAAGTACTATTGTTTTATCCTGTTGCATAATTATTAATTAAGTGAGTAATTTATAGAAGACCAGGGGTCGCAATGTATGACAAAATGATTACCTGAATTATAACTTGTCCCGACTTATCGGGAGACTAAACATAACATCCTATAATTTTTATACCCTTTATTGAGAACCGGGACAAGAAGAAATGGAATTATCTATAGAAGACAGACACCGACCCGCACACAGAAATAAGTTCATTTCACCCACCACTTTTTCGTTTCAAAAATTTCCATATTTCGATCCATAAAGTGCCAAACAACCCAATCATTGCGCAAGTTCCAATGTTTGCCAGAGATAATGGACTCAATTTGAACAAGTCCCTGATAAAAGGTGTATAAAGGAACAAAACGATAAAACCTACTGTAATACCTGTAATAAGCAAGACCAAATTGTTTTTATAGGTAATCGTTTTAAGAATTGAATATTTAAAAGAACGGTTAGCAAGTGTAAGAAAAATATTGCTGAACAGCAGCGTAATAAAAATTACAGTTCGTGTAACGTCATCGTTACTTCCCTGTTGAATAAAATAATAGCCAACACCTAGACAGGCGGCAGTGATCATAAGACCCTGAACAATGCTGATCATTAGCTGACGCATCGACAAAAAGGTGGAACCCATTTTCCTCGGAGGACGATGCATAGTTCCGGGTTCCATAGGTTCATTTTCATAAATAATAGAACAGGTTGGCCCCATGATGAGTTCCAGGAAAATGACATGAACAGGTGAAAAGATATTTGTGAACTTCCAACCCAGCAATAAGGGCAGTGTCACTATAAGTATAATAGGTATATGAATGGACACGATATATTGAATTGCTTTTTTAAGGTTGTCATAGATCTTCCTGCCCATCGCCACTGCTTCGGTCATATGCGACAGATCATCATCAGAAAGGATCAATGAAGCAGCATTCTTTGCCACTTCGCTTCCCCGCTGACCCATAGCTATACCAATATGAGCAGCTTTTAATGCCGGACCGTCATTAACACCATCACCGGTCATAGCAACTACTTCGCCATTTTCTTTAAGGGCATCGATCACTTTTAGTTTAGCTTCGGGAAACATACGGGCAAAAATGTTCACCCCTTTTACCTTTTGCTTTAATTCATCTTTCGTAAGATGCAGTACCTCATTTCCGGTGAGCACTTCACCGTTATGATTTAATTTTATCTGCCCTGCAATGGCTAAAGCAGTCTCTGCAAAATCACCTGTGATCATTTTTACCTGTATGCCAGCATCGCTAAATGTTTGTATTGTTTGAGAAATATTTTCTTTCGGAGGATCCTGGAAAGCGATCAATCCTAAAAAATCAAACACAAATTCTTCCTGGGACACCGGCCATCTTTTTCCCTCCCAACTTCCTTTACCAACTCCCAATACACGGTATCCCTGTTTGGCATAAGCAAGAGATTGCTCTTCTACATGTTTGATTTCCTTAACCGATAAATTACACTGACGCAAAATAGCTTCGGGGCCGCCTTTGGCAGCTATAATTGTTTCCCCGGTTTCATTTTGAAAAATATGTGTCATCATGGGCGGCTTACCGGCAATGGGATATTCATGCACCTGTCTGAATTCTGTTCTTCTGTCTGCCATCGCTGTTCTTTCATACAAGTCATGGATCTTTTTTTCCATCGGATCAAATGGAGTTGTTTCACTGCTCCACATCGCATACTCAATTATAGATGCCGGCAATTCTATATTTTCATTTACCGGCATGGACTTTTCCGCAACAGCATCATATAAATATTCAATGCTCATTTTATTTTGCGTCAATGTGCCGGTCTTATCTGTGCAGATAACAGTTGCGGAACCTAATGTCTCAACATATTGCGGCTGTTTTACTATAACATGATTGCGCAGTAAACGGAATGCGCCTAAAGCCATGAACGTACTGAACGCTACAGGAATTTCTTCAGGCAGAATACTCATGGCCAACGTCAAACCCTGCAAAAAAGACCGGACAAGATTTTCGGATTGATAATAATTAAACGCAACAACGATCAGAAATGCGATTGCCCCGATCCAAACCATTTTACGTACAAATGAACGGATCTGGTGTTGCAGCGGCGTTTTTACAATGGTGATCTCCTTAAGAGATAAACCGATCTTTCCAAACATTGTTTTTAAACCAACATCAGTAACTGTTACAGAAGCGCTGCCGCTTGTCACCAATGTTCCTCTATACACATTATCATTATTGTCCGCTGTTTTTGTTACAGCAAATGATTCTCCTGTAAGAATGGATTCATTGAGTGAAAAATCATTTGCAGATACGATCGATCCATCTGCCGGCACCAATTCGCCTTCTTCCAGCAGCAACAGATCCCCTGTTACAATTTCCCCGGCAGCAATTTGATTGACTATACCATTGCGCATCACTTTTGCTCTTCCGGCAGATAATTTTTTCAATGCCTGTACCGCATTCCTGCTTCTGTATTCCTGGAATAACGAAATACCGGATACAATAAAAATAGACACCAGCATAATAATGCCTTCCTGGTATTGCCCCACCAAAAAATAAATAATACAGGCAGCCAGCAGTAAGATAAACATTGGCTCCAATACTACTTCTTTCAGCACATGCCATAACACACGGTCTTCCTGCA
>JANWHX010000166.1 GCA_025450235.1 Chitinophagaceae bacterium
GCCGATCCCAAAGTAAAGATCGGCCTTATCGGCACTGGTCTTCGAGGACAAGATCATTTGGATCTTTTACTCCGAAGGGATGATGTGGAAGTAGTGGCTATTTGTGATGTGGAAGACAGGATGCTCAAAATGGCAAAAGAAGTTGTCACAAAAAGCGGAAAAAAAATGCCGCAAATATTTACAGGTGATAATTATGCATGGAAAAAATTGCTGGAATTAAAAGGCCTCGATGCAGTGATCACCGCTACGCCATGGGAATGGCAT
This sequence comes from Chitinophagaceae bacterium, assembly GCA_025450235.1. Classification (GTDB taxonomy): domain Bacteria; phylum Bacteroidota; class Bacteroidia; order Chitinophagales; family Chitinophagaceae; genus VBAT01. The sequence goes on from JANWHX010000166.1 coordinate 265, forward strand.
AAGCCCATTATAATTGGTTCGCTGGAAGCAGGTATAAAATATGTGGGCACAGAAGTATGTCTCGGCATCACCTTAGAGGATCATTGGGACGTCGTGAAAGCAGCAGAGAAAGCTGGTGCCCATGTAATGATGCTGGAAAATGTTTGTTACCGCCGGGATGTAATGGCCATATTAAATATGGTAAGACAGGGTTTGTTTGGGGAACTGATACATCTGCAGGCCGGCTATCAGCATGATCTTCGTGAAGTGAAATTCAATGATGGAGTGAATCCTTACGGACATGGTGTTGAGTTTGGTGAAAAAGGATTTTCAGAGGCAAAGTGGCGAACGAATCATTCGGTGCACCGTAATGGTGATCTTTATCCTACACATGGTATTGGTCCCGTGGCGAATTATATTAATATCAACCGGGGCAACCGGTTTCTGTCATTATGTTCTTTTTCGTCAAAGGCAAGGGGGTTGCACAATCATATTGTCAAACGAGGGGGTGCCAATCATCCGAATGCACAGGTGACTTTTAAGCTGGGTGACGTGGTAACCACTTCCATTAATTGTGTGAATGGCGAAACCATTTTATTACAACACGATACCAATTTGCCAAGACCATATTCATTAGGCTTTCGTGTACAGGGTACTGAAGGATTGTGGATGGATGTAAACAAAGGAGTTTATATTCAGGACAAATCTGCTACCACTCATCAGTGGGATGACGCTAAAACATGGTTAGATAAATACGATCATCCTCTATGGGCGAGATGGAGCAAGGAATCAGCGGGTGCGGGCCATGGCGGTATGGATTTTTTTGTGGTCCATGCATTTATTGAATCGGTTAAAAGAAAAACAGCGACACCTATGGACGTTTATGATGCAGCAGCATGGAGTGCGATTACACCCTTGAGCGAGCGATCTATTGAGTTGGGTAATGAAACAATTGAATTCCCCGATTTTACCGGCGGGCAATGGATGTACCGGAAACCTGTCTTTGCTTTGAATGATCAATACTGAGGAAGGGAACACGGATTACACGGATGTGAAGGATCTAAGCGGATTTTTTGAAGGACCATGGGGGAAAACCTTATTACCTTAGTAATACGGCAAACCCTTTATGCGACAACCTTATTACCTTATGAGCTAAAATAAGGTAATAAGGTAGATTTGGTTTTTATGACTTTTTACGAAGGTAATAAGGTAAGGCATGTGACTGTCTGCGGCACAGTTGACTACTACAACTATTGCAAATCATTAATGGAGCAGAGGGTTCATATTATGTTTTAGAAACAGAATGCTTTCAATGACATTTCTAAATAATGATTCAAGCAGTTTTACCAGCTTATGGATTCAGGGAGAGTGAGACAAATGTTGAATCATTTGGTCAAGGCCTTATCAATAATACATGGAAACTAACTTCCTCCGGTAAAGAGTATATTCTTCAGCGTATAAATGAATCTGTCTTTAAGCAACCGCGAAACATTGCCGATAATATTAAATTGATCAAAGATCACCTTGCGGCACATCATCCCGGATACAATTTTGTCGCTCCTGTTCCTTCTGTCCATGGTGATGAAATGGTTTTCGTTAAAGGCGAAGGTTATTTTCGTTTGTTCCCATTTGTAAAAGACTCTTATTCCAAAGATGTAGTGCAAACGGCTGAACAGGCATATGAAGCCGCGATGCAGTTTGGAAGATTCACCAAATTGCTTTCGGGGATTGATATGAAAAGATTAAAGATCACTATACCCGATTTTCATAACCTGTCTTTCCGATACGAGCAATTCGAAGACGCCCTGGCGAATGGGAACCAGCAACGGATCAATCAATCGGCCGAATTGATCAATTCAGTTTTTTCACATTCTGTAATCGTGAAAAAGTATGAGAAATTAAAGAATGATCCTGCCTTTCATCTCCGCGTCACACATCATGATACCAAGATCAGCAATGTTTTGTTTGACGAAAATGACAAGGGGGTATGTGTAATCGACCTCGATACCGTTATGCCGGGTTATTTTATCAGCGATGCAGGAGATATGATGCGAACGTATTTATCCCCGGTCAGTGAAGAGGAAAAGGATCCGGGTAAAATTGAAGTAAGAGATGATTTCTACAGGGCCATTGCGCAGGGATACCTGGATGAAATGAAAGATGAATTGACGGAGACAGAAAAGAAATACTTTTTTTATTCCGGCCAATTTATGATATACATGCAGGCGGTGAGATTTTTAACAGATCATCTGAATAACGACCTGTATTATGGCGCTACCTACCCGGAACATAATTTGATAAGGGCTAAGAATCAATTAACGCTTTTGGATCGCTTACTGGAGAAAGAAGAAATGTTTACTTAAAATAGTCAACACTTCGTCTTACCGGCAATGTCAGATAAGTTTCAACTCAGATTGCAAAAATTCGAAAAATTGAAAATCCGAAATCCGAAAAGCTCCTGTCTGCCGATCAGGCAGGGATTCCGATGGAAGATTTTCTCGGATTTCATGCTTGGGATTTCGGATTTCTATCGAATATATCCGTATCCTATAAAACTCAATTGCATATTGATAGATCAAATACAGACTTTTCTGTTAATTTGATACACGATTACGACGAAAGAATTTGTAGTAATTTTTCCTCAATTTATATTTTATGAAAAGAAGTACTTTTTTGCAGAACACAGCCGCGGTGATCGGGGGCAGTTTATTACCATCAATAGGTATTGCCGGAGAAAATAAAAAATCGAAGATCAGGTTTGCTTACCTGACCGATATTCATTTGAAACCCGATGCCACCGCTGAAGCCGGTATGGCAAAAGCCCTGCATCATGCCCAGTCGTTAAAACCCAAAATCGATTTTATCATCAATGGGGGTGATAGCATCATGGATAGCCTTGAAGCGGATAAGCAAAAAACGAAGACACAATGGGATCTGTTTCACTCGGTGCTTCAAAAGGAAAATAGTTTGCCTCTTTACCATTGCATCGGTAATCACGATGTCTGGGGCTGGTTTATCAAGAATGATAAGCCCGAAGCGGATAGGTTGTATGGCAAAGTGTGGGTGGTAGAAACCCTTCAACTGCCGAAACGATATTATAGCTTTACAAAAGACAAGTGGCATTTTATTGTGTTGGACAGCACGCAGCTTAATCCGGCCGGTGGCTATATTGCTTATTTGGATCCCGAGCAGCTTGACTGGTTAAAGAAGGACCTGGCGCAAACGAAAGACAAATTCATCTGTTTTGTATCGCATATTCCCATTCTCTCTATTTGTGCCGGGTTATTTTTTGATAAAACGGAAACAAACGGTGATCTGAAAATTCAACGCAACCTGATGCATACCGACTTCATGCTGCTAAAGAAATTATTCATGCAGTATCCCAACATTAAAGTCTGTCTCAGCGGACATATTCACCTGCAGGATGAGCTGGATTATTTAGGCATAAAATATTATTGCAACGGCGCCGTATCCGGCAATTGGTGGAAAGGAGCCTTCCAGGAATTTGATCCCGCTTATGCGGTTATTGAATTGTATGAGGACGGTACCAGTGAACGAAAGATGGTTGAATATAGTTAGTCGGAAAGACCGGAAGACCGGAAGACCGAAAGTCGGAAAGATGAATTCTGCAAGATTGAACTCTGTTTCGGACTTACCGACTTCCCGACTTTGCCCTCTGAATTTTCTTAAACAATTTATCCGTTGCTTCTTTGCTGCATAATTCAGTTCCCGGATGCAACGTAGCTGCCGTACCACTCGCCACCCCATATTGTAAAGAAGTTTTGAGGTCCTTACCTTTTGATAAAGCATACACAATTCCTGCCACCATGCTGTCGCCGGCGCCAACAGTGCTCTTTATTTTTACAGGTGGCGGTATAACCTTTGCAAAAATATCCTTTGTAAACAACATAGCACCTTTGTTTCCCATCGATATTACCAACACTTCACAATGTTCTCTACTAATTATTTTATTTGCAGCTGCGGCTATGTCCCTTTCATTCAGATGCTTTTTGCCAACAAGGAAACTTAATTCAGCGAGGTTGGGTTTTAGCAAATAAACCCCTTCATGGGCTGCATGTTTTAATGCTTCACCGGAGGTATCTACTACCAGTTTCGCATTTTTCTTTTTGGCAATCACCGCAAGTTGTGCATAGATATTGGCCGGGACGCCCGGGGGAAGGCTTCCGCTTGCCACGATAAATTGAATATTCTTCTTTTGTTTAATCATCAGCAGGCATTTCTGCCATTCCTTCTTAAGTAGTTTTGTTCCCGGCATTCCGAAGCGGAACTGTTTCCCACTTTTTTCTTCAAACACTATTATATTCTCCCTTGTTTCATTTTTACTCTCAATTACGATCGAATTTACCTTTTCAGCTTTCAGCAATCTTTTAAAAGCCTTTCCTGTATAACCTCCTGCCGGGTACACAGCAATGGCATTGCCCCCAAGTTTCCTGATGGCTCTTGCTACATTGATGCCACCCCCACCGGGATCAAGGATGGGCCCGGCACATTTCAATTTTTTTTCAGGGATTAATTCAGTCACCGTGGTGGTCTTGTCAATACAGGGACTAAATGTAAGAGTAAGTATAGAAGCCATGAACGATCAATTCAACGGTATAGCCTTATTCTTTTTGTTTTTTGCAGACTCGCGGATGATCAATTGAGGAGCGAGTTTTTTCGTTTCAAAATCTGTCACCGGTCTTTTACTCTCGATAAGCTGAATAAGGAGGTCGGTAGCAATTTCACCCATTTCAAAAGCAGGTTGTTTTATAATCGAAAGCGGAGGTTCAATCAGTTCAGCAGTGTCGGAATTGGAAAAACCAATAAGTCCCATATCATCCGGAACCTGGAACTTCCTGGCTCTTAAAATGCGGAGACTGCCTGTGGTCAGCTTATCACCCAATGCAAGAATAGCATCAGGTTTTGGTTTAAGGCCAATCAGCTCCGTTATGACCTGCTCGATTTCTGATAAGTTTAGGCCACCGTGTTCACAAAACTTAATGAAAGATTCCTTTTCGGTTATGCCATGATGAGCTAATGCAGCTTTGTAACCTGCCAGCCTGTCTTTTGTAATAGAGAGTATTTCACTGTTGGCGATGGCGGCGATATGTTTGTATCCATTCTCGATCAGGTAGCAGGTTGCATCATAAGCCCCCTGGTAATTGTCAACTGTCACTTTATGAGTATTGATCTCATCAATGATCCGGTCGAAGAAGACGATCGGCATTCCTCTTTCATGCAGCTCTTTGAAATTGCTGAAGTCTTTTGTTTCGGATGCTACAGAAACGATCAGTCCATCAATAGAACGTGAAGTAAGATAATGCAGGTGGATAGCTTCCCGGTCAAATGATTCGCGGCTTTGAGAAATAATTACATTATACCCGTTCTTATAAGCAATAGATTCAATCCCGTCGATTGCCTGCGAAAAAAAACTATTGGCTATTTCAGAAACAATTACCCCGATTGACCGGCTTCTTCTCTCTTTCAGGCTGAGTGCTATTGGGTTGGGATGGTATTTGATCTTTTCGGCATATTCGAGCACGAGCTTTTTTGTTTCCGGACTTATCTCATAGCTGTCTCTTAAGGCCCGTGATACTGTTGAAGTCGAAAGTCCCAGTGCTTTGGCAATGTCTTTAATGGTAACTGCTTCAAACTTCATGATA
>JANWHX010000167.1 GCA_025450235.1 Chitinophagaceae bacterium
AAAACTTTGTAATAATTAATAGACAGGATGTAGTGATTTGACTACAGGATCATTCAGCTTTGACAATTAATACCTAATAAAAAAACGAAGTTCTTATAATTATGTTAACACTAGCAGGCGATTGAAGCTTAGTGATGATGGTGCTGATGCGCCTCTACCATTTTAGTAAACTCTTCAGAACCGATTTCTTTCTCTGTCGGCTGCACCTGTGTGTCGGCCCATTCGAATATTTTCTGTGCCTGGATCCGGTTGTAAGCGTCTTCCATATATTTCCGGTCCTTCATCATTCTCTCAATGTAGTCATTGACCCATGGCTGATCTTCGGCCCTGGTGCCCATATTACCCATATAGCCGAACAATTGCTGCTTTGCAAAATTGCGGATCTCGTCCGGTTTTACCTGGATGGAATTATCCTGGACAATTTTGTCAGAGATCAATGTCCATTTCAACTGGTTCAGGAATGAAGGAAACTCCTGTTCAACCTGTTCATCTGTTTTGACAGCCGCATCTTTTTCCCCTGAACTGTTCTGCGTCTTCAACCATTTTTTTAAGAATCCTTCGGGGAATCTTATTTCTGTGTTATCAATTAACTGGTGAAATACCTGGTCGTGGATCTGGCTTCTTGATTGTGCCGTCCAATAGCCTTCAATCTCTTCTTTAATTTTGTTCCGAAAATCGGCTTCATTTTTTATATCCATGTCAGGATACAATTGCTTAAAGAATTCTTCATTCAGTTCCCGCTTTTCCAGCAACCCGATCTTGGTGATCTGTATCTTAAAATGTTTTTTCGAAGATGCCGGATCTGTCTTATCCAAACCAAGATCACTGAGGATAAAATCCAGTTCTTTTTCATCAAAAGCGTTATCTAACTGCACAATCACAAAATCATTCGTGACCTTTCCAATTAGGTTGCTTCGAAACTCCTCCTTAAAATATTTTACCAATAGCGAGTTGTCTTTCTTAATTCCGCCTGGTGTTTCCTGGCCGTTCTCATCAGCTTCCATGAAAATCACATTCAACACGTTTTCTTCTGAATTCACCCTATCCTCGTCTTTCATATTGCCATGCCTGTTTTGCTGACGGGCGATCTCGTTGTTGATCATCTCATCGGTAACTGTGACCTTATAACCCGTGATGCTTGCTTTACCAAGATCAGGCAATTGAAAATCGGGTTTCATCCCTATTTCAAAATGAAAGGTATATTCAGCGGGATTGTTTACGTCAAGTTGACGAAAGTCAGTTTCTAATGGAAGTGGCTGTGCAAAAATATCCAATTTGTCGCTCTGCAAATAACTGATCAGTTCCCGGTCCACAGAACGCAATACTTCATCAGTAAATAACGAGGGCCCATACATCTTTTTGATCAGCCCTGCCGGTACCATGCCTTTGCGAAAGCCCGGTATGTTCGCTTTCTTACTGTAATCTTTTAATGCTTTTTCAAATGAAGGCAGGTAATCGGTTTTTTCGAGCCGAAGCGTCAACTTTTCATGAAGCAAACCGATGTTTTCCTTAGTTACTGTAGCCATGTGAGAAGTTTAAAAAGTTCCAAAGGTTTAAAAGTTTAATGGTTCGGAGGCTTCGTCAACTTCTTAAACCTCTTAAACGATTCAAACCTTTTGAACCTTTATCTGTCCGGATGGAGGGACTCGAACCCCCACACCTTACGGCATCAGATCCTAAGTCTGACGTGTCTACCAATTTCACCACATCCGGATGCTAAAATTCCAAGAACCAAATTCCAGGAGCCAACAGGAAACGTCAGTTTTTCAGCTCGAGATTTGTTTCTTAGATTTTTCGTTTTGGGGTTGCAAATGTATGGCATTTTAGTCGAATGCATTCAATGAAAGAAAAGAAAGAGATCAGCATAAACGGAAGAAAAAGAGCGCGGGGGTATTTATTTAACCCTCAGGTCAGGCTCCCTGCCGGGTTCTTTTAAAGGTGGGGAAAACCGGGGAATGTACAAACTCTTTTCCTCCTGGTTTGTTTATAAACAGGTTGATTCAATACCGCAAACACCATTCATCCTTCCTTTTCCTCCCTTCAATCTCTTAGCTATTTTCAGTAAATTCGTTATTCTATGGAAACCGTAGCACAATTCCCGAAATATAATCTGAATGAAGAGCAGGAAAGAAAGCTCATCCTTCGGGAATACCGTTCCCTGCTGCGTTCGCTAAAGCATAAATTAAAGCCGGGCGACAAGGACCTGATCCGGAGAGCTTTTGAAATGTCGGCTGATGCTCATAAAACAATGCGTCGCAAAAGCGGTGAGCCTTATATCCTTCATCCTCTCGCTGTAGCAAAAATCTGCGTGGAAGAAATCGGTCTCGGTGTTCGCTCCACCATTTGTTCCCTGATGCATGATACGGTAGAAGATACGGACGTGTCATTGGAAGATGTGGAAAGAGAATTTGGCAACGAGATTGCCAGGATTGTTGATGGTCTTACGAAGATTTCCAATGTTATAGATGTAAACGCATCACAACAGGCGGAGAACTTTAAGAAGATATTACTCACCCTTACTGATGACCCACGCGTCATATTGATCAAGCTTGCCGATCGGCTCCATAACATGCGTACGCTTGAGAGCATGAAGCGGGAGAAGCAACTCAAGATCTCGTCGGAAACGGTGTATGTGTATGCGCCGCTGGCACACCGCATGGGATTATACAATATCAAGACAGAGATGGAAGACCTGGCTATGAAATACATGGAGCCGGAAATCTATAAGGATATTGCACAAAAACTGGCAGAGACAAAAAGAGAGCGTTCCAAATATATCAACGAATTCATTAAACCAATTAAAGACAAGCTTGAAAAAGGGCGTTTTAATTTTGAGATATTTGGCCGTCCCAAGAGTATTCACTCCATTTCAAATAAGATGAAAAAGAAAGGAGTGGATTTTGAAGAAGTCTATGACCTGTTTGCCATCCGTGTCATCTTAGATTCGCCCGCTGAAAAAGAAAAAGAAGATTGCTGGAAAGTCTATTCGATGATCACAGATGAGTATACACCTTCCCCGGAACGGTTAAGGGACTGGCTCAGCAATCCCAAGGCAAATGGATATGAAGCCTTGCATACAACAGTGATGGGACCGCAGGGTAAATGGGTGGAAGTGCAGATCAGGACAAAGCGGATGAATGAGATTGCAGAAAAAGGATTGGCAGCCCACTGGAAATACAAGGAGGAAACATCTGATGAGAGCCGTTTTGATAAATGGTTTCACCAGATTCGTGAAGTGATCAGCAGCCAGGAGACAGATAGTATAGATTTTCTCCAGGATTTTAAAACCAGTTTTCTTGCTGAAGAAATCTATGTGTATACGCCGAAAGGCGACGTAAAAATGTTGCCCATAGGCTCCACCGCGTTGGATTTTGGATTTGCGATTCACAGTGCTATCGGCGTAAAAACAATCGGCGCCAAGGTCAATCATAAATTAGTTCCCATTAGTCATAAGCTCCGAAGCGGCGACCAGGTTGAGATCATTACCAGCAATAAACAGAAGCCGTCTGAGGATTGGCTCGGGTTTGTAGTGACCGCCAAAGCAAAGGGAAGAATAAAAGATGCGCTTAAAGAAGAGAAGAAAAAAATAGGAGATGAAGGAAAATACACGGTACAGCGAAAATTGGAGGGAATAGGAGCTGCCATGAACCAGCATAATATCGATGAGCTGGTGCAATGGTATAAACAGCCCTCGAACATTGATCTGTTTTACCAGGTAGCGATAAAGAATATTGACCTGAAAGAGCTGAAAGAATTTACAATAATGGGTGACCGGATCGAAGCGCCAAAACCGGTCAAAATTTTTGACCCGAAACCTGAGTATAACCCGAATCACCCCGTCGGTTCAAAAAAAGACGCGGAGCTGATCATCTTTGGTGAAAGCAGTGATAAGATCGTATATAACCTTGCTAATTGCTGCAAACCCATTCCGGGTGATGATGTATTTGGATTTATCACAACAGGAAAAGGATTGACGATTCATCGCACCAATTGTCCCAACGCAGCAAAATTATTATCCAACTACAGCCATAGAGTAGTAAAAACAAAATGGGCAAAGAATAAAGAGATATCATTTCTTACCGGCTTAAAAATCGTAGGAATGGATGATGTGGGTGTCATTCATAAAATTACTAACCTCATTTCTGGTGAGCTGAAAATAAACATCAGTGCTTTAAGTGTTGAAGCCACGGAAGGATTATTCCAGGGAAACATCAAAGTATTTGTACATGACAAAGAAGAACTGGAAGAACTCGTATTGCGCCTAAAAGATTTACCTGGAATTGAATCGGTAGAAAGATATGATACGGAGGATATTGCGTGATAGGAAATCTACGTATTCCAGTAAATGAGAATTCGGTATTTGGATAAGAGCCTTACTGATATTTTTCTTAACTTGTTACCTCCTGTGGACACCCAATTTCACCAAAACATTTACCCCCGCTATGAGGCCTGCTTTGCTAAGGTTAGCTATTTTTTTGTTTTGTTTAATTTGCCTGTCCCACGACCCTTCTGCCCAGATAAACACCGGTCTAAATGGGACTGTCATCAATCTTCCCTGCGGCCAGAATTGTATAACCCAGGCTTTTCGGATTCCTCACTTAAAATCGTCTTCTGATTATACTGTTAATACGGTTGCTTATAACCCTTATCAATTCGTAACACCAGGCGGCAATGAGGACCTCAACATTTACAATGACGACAGGTACAGTTTGATGTTTGACCTGCCTTTCGCCTTTTGTTTTTATGACTCCTTGTTTACAAAGGTTTCAGTGGGTTCTAATGGAGTTATCACATTTGATCATGGATTATTAGCTTGCAATGTAGCAACCGTGGCCGCTGCCTGGGATATCGCACAAATTATCCCTTACAATTCAAACCGGGGTAGCTGTGATGGTGCGACTTCCAACTATCCAAAAGCGGCGATAATGGGAGTGTTCCAGGATCTTGACCCGAGACCAGGGCCCACATTTCCCAACACAAATTCAAGTCCACCGGATAGAAAAATTGAATGGCGGGTAGAAGGTACCGCCCCCTTTCGTCGCTTTGTCGTTAGTTATTATAAAATCGGAGTCTATCAAACAACGCTATGTGGTTTTAATACACCTACAACTTTTCAAATAGTAATCTATGAATCAACCGGGGTGATTGACATATTTGTAGAAAACAAGAGTTGCGATGCAATTAGTACAAATGGAAACAGGGCTATTCTCGGCATCCAGAATTTCAACAGGGATAAAGGACTTGCCGCACCTGGTAAAAATGCCGCGCCCTGGACAGCATCAAACGAAGGTTTTAGATTTGTTCCTTCGGGTCCGGTTTCACGTTTTGTTCGCTGCGAACTACAAACATTAACGGGAGCTCTTATCGTGGTGGGAGATACAACAACAAATACCCCGGGCCTGCTCGATGTGACCTTTCCCAATTTCTGCCAGGCGGTTCCAACGGAAAAATATGTGATAAAAAGCATTTATTCGGCCTGCGACAATCCAGCTATTGA
>JANWHX010000168.1 GCA_025450235.1 Chitinophagaceae bacterium
AGCAGGTTTGCCATTCCATTGATAGCATTCATTCCATACAACGCAGAGGCTGCACCGGGAGTGATCTCGATGCTCTGAATATCGAGTTCAGTCGGTCCGATCGCATTCCCCAACGGAACTCCCAGCGTGGCCGCCTGCATATCCACTCCATCGACCAATTGCAAAAACCGGAAATTGTTCGGGATATTAAAACCTCTAGTATTAGGCACCTTAAATGTAAGACTGGAGGTTGTCATCTGCACACCTTTCACATTTTCCAATGCATCATAAAACCCGGGTGCAGCGGTTTCTTTAATGGCTCTTATATCCAATTTTTCAATAGCGACCGGTGATTTTAGAATGCTTTCGGCTACACGACTGGCTGTTACCACCACTTCATTGCCTAATACAGTTTGTGTAACCAGTGCCACTTGTAAGTTCGAGCCAAGAGATTTTACTTCGAGCTCCTGCGGTTTGAATCCGATCGATGTAAATACTAATGTAAAAGGAAGTTTGATTTTTGTTCTTAACACAAAATTGCCGGAAGCATTGGTGACTGCGCCCGTGACAGTTCCTTTTACCTGCACGCTGACGTCCGGCAGGGGTTGCTGTTTTTCCTGGTCGGTTACCCTACCGGATATTTCGATGATCGTATTGTCCTGTGCAAATAGATGGTTGCTAAAAAAGATAAAAGCCGTGATCGCCGCAAAAAAAATCCTTTTCATTGTTGGTTTAGTTTGGTTATGACAATAGTTATCCGATAGCAGCTATTACTGCTTTTTTAATAATTAAGGCAAGCTTATTTCAGGGTATCAGCAACATCGCTGCATTGAGTTTTTTATGCGATGTGTTGGTTGTATAAGATTATTCTTCATAAATATTGGTTGACGTTTACTTCGCCAATCTATTTCTTGTCAAATGTAGTGGAATTTTAATACCCTACAAATTTTATAGACTATTTTATTAAAAAAAATTCCTTTACATCTAAATGAGTTGCCAAAGAATATTAAGGCTCCAAAAAATAACCAGTATTCCCAATAAGAGGAAAGCTTTCTTGCGGGGTAATTTGCCGGCCAGCTTAGCAGACAATGGCGCAGCAATGAAGCCTCCGATTATTAACGCCAGTATCACCTGCCAGTGACTCACTCCTATCATTGTAAAAAAAGTAAGAGCGCTGGCTAAGGTTACAAAAAATTCTGTAAGGCTTACCGTGCCCACCACATACTTATGACTTCTGCCTTTATCAATCAGCGTGCTGGTGACGATAGGGCCCCATCCCCCTCCGCCGAAAGAATCAAAAAAACCACCCGCACCTGCCAATGCACTATATCGTTTAAATTTCTTTGGAGGCCGGGGATTCCGGAATGCATTCATTATAAACTTTATTCCAAGTAGTAATGTATAACCGGCGATTACGGGGCGGATATAACTTCCATATTTATTTCCCAGGAACACCAGCATCAATGCGCCGGCGATTGCCCCAAGTATACCGGGTATTACCAATGCTTTAAATAATTTTTTATTTACGTTGCCAAACTTATAATGACTGTAACCAGATGCACCACTTGCAAACATTTCAGCCGTGTGTATGCTGCCACTGATAGAGGCGGGGGTTATTCCCACCGATAAAAGAATAGTAGCGCTGGTTACCCCATATCCCATTCCCAGGGAGCCGTCAACCATCTGCGCGAGGAAACCGGCTAACAGCATCCAGTGAAAATTTTTATCCAGTGTTTTATACCATGCGACAGTATCATCAGCAATCTGTTTCATGGGTATATAAGAAAAAATAAAATGACCGATAAGCATCAAAGCAAAAGCAATCAATGAAAAGGTGGCGATTTTTTTCCATCGCTTCCCGCTTTCTGCACTATCTTTTTCTACAAGCATCCTGGTAATATCATTGAGGCGTTTGACTTTGTGTTCAAAATTTCCGTTGAGCTTATTGCGAACCTTATGCAAATTTTCAATTACGTCATCGAGTTCGCCTGGCAATGCTTCATGTAATACTTCTTTAATTCTTTTAGCCGCCGTAGGAGATTTGCCGTTCGTTGAAATGGCGATTTTCAGGTTTCCCTTTTGAACAATACTCCCAAGATAAAAGTCGCAGAGGTCAGGCGTATCAGCTACATTCGCGAGTATCCCTTTTTCTTTTACCAGGACTTTAATATACTTGTGCAATTCCGGATCGTCCGTAGCAAGGATCACTAAATCATGGCCATTGAGATCAGATTCTTCAAACTGTTTTTGAATAATACGACAGGAAGGATGCTTATACACCAATCTTCTCACGTCTTCTTTTACTTCCGGTGCTATAATGGTGATGTTTGCAGCAGGTGAATTAGCCAACAGGGAATGCAGTTTTTCCAAACCCACATTGCCAGCGCCGACCAATAAAGTATTCAACTGGTCAAGTTTGAGAAAAACAGGATACAAAGGATTTTTATTTTCCTTCCCCGTTACCTTTTCTTCAATTTTATTTTCCGAATTCCCATCCATTCTTGTCTGCTATTTATATGCTGATATTTTCAATCCATTGTTTCGCACTCCCTGACGCATAAGAAATAATTATATCGGCTCCGCTCCGCTGCAAAGCCGCCCATACTTCTACATGCGCCGCTTCACGATTCAATAAACCTTTTTCAGCTAATGCTTCTATGGCCGCATATTCCCCGCTTACATGATAGGCAGCAACAGGTTTTAATGTTTGCTGTTTCAGTTTTGCCACAACATCAGTATATAGTGCAGCTGGTTTTACCATTAAAATATCAGCGCCTTCCTTTTCATCTCTTAGTGCACTGGCAAGAGCATCGTTGATATTGAATGGTGATAGCTGATAGGTTTTCCTGTTTTGTAAACCTTTACTGTTCGGTGCGGAATGGCAAGCATCACGGAATGGGCCATAAAACTGTGAACTGAACTTAGCGGCATAACTCATAATGCTCACCTGTTCAAAACCCATGGCATCTAATTTATTCCGGATGGCGCCAATGCGGCCATCCATCATATCACTAGGTGCGATGCAGTCCGCGCCGGCATTGGCGAGTAATGTGGAATAATGACTTAACACATCAACAGTCTTACTATTGAGCAATTGCGAATGTTCTTCATTTAAGATACCACAATGGCCATGTGAAGTATAGCTGCATAAACAAACATCCGTGGCTATCCAGATCTCATCACCAAAAACTTCTTTGATCTTTTGGATCGTCCTGGCAGCAAAAGAAAAATCAAAGTCCTTATCTTTTTTCTGAGCAGGAACAGGGAATAATAAGAATTTTGTTATCCCCTGTTTAATGTGCTCTTCAATAGTATGTAAAGTTGAATCAACCGTACCCACTTGTACTCCATTCAAACCATTCACGTCTCTTGGTTCATTGATAGCTTCGTCCACAAACAAGGGTTGTATAAAACTTTTATGCGAAAGTTTTACCGGCGCAGTCAGTTCCCGTATATGTGTATCCGTTCTTATGCGACGCTGTGTGAGCGGATAGAAGTTTGTTTCCATTGCTGAAATGCTTTTATATTGGGAAATATGACAGGACTGATCCCTGCTGCTTTAAATTGTTCTGCTGTTTCTCCGTACGAACAAACATGTATCACATCCTTTTTAACCGCATGTTGATATTGTACATACTGCCGGAAGCTTGTCCAGAATAGTACATCCGCATGTTTTACCCGTTGTTCAATCTCTTGCGCATGCTTTTCTTTGGCAGAATAAGTGCCATACACATTCCACCCCTTCGACCGCCAGATTTCCGCTGCTTCATTACTGGTAACGACAGCGATATCTTTTTTTGAAATATTGAACAAAGGCATTTGCCAGGCTGTTTGTAAAAACTCCAATCCGAAGGCATCAGCACAACCTTCCACGTGGATGCCCTTTTTAGCTAATTCAAACCAGGTTTTTGTCCCGGCTGCCCAGACTCTCTTTCCTTTTAATTGTTCAATAAATTCTTTTTGTTCTACTGCTTTATAATTCGCGACATATACAACCTGCTCTTGTATGTCTGACCTTTCACCATTGTAATCATATGTAAAAAAGCTTCCCATGAGATCAGTCGCGCTGAAGAGATTCTTATCCGTCATATTTATTCCAGGTAAGCCGGTCCATGTTGTAAAAACAGTCCCTTCATTGTCCCTGCCGGCTGCATATATCACTTCTTTATTTCCATACCGGATAGTCGTAACACCAAACCTTTGCAGACATCCAACACCATATTGTTTGGCAATATGCTTTTCCTGTATGCAGGCATCCGTCAGTTTTCCATCATTTATGGCAGCCAACACCTCCATTGCTTTTTGATTTGATGCATTGGCCTCTGCCACGATCGCGCCCTGGCAGGGAGCCGGAGCACATTCGATAAGGGGAAGAAGTATCAGTTTTTTGTCTTTCAATAAGTTATTTATGCTATGTCCGCCGTCGGGGTTAGAAACCGCCGACGGGGTAAGTAACCGATTCAAACCGGCCGTAGCCAGGATAATTCCATCATATTCCCCGCTATCCAGTTTTCTTAACCTGGTATCAATATTTCCCCGGATGCTCTTGGTTTCAATTCTGAAATTTTTATTTACCCGGGGCAAGGCCTTTTGCAGGAATCCAATCGCCATTTCTTCCCTTCGCGGAGAACAAGTTCCAATAACCAGGTTTTCCCCTCTTTCGCTTTTGACACTTGCATTTTGACTTAGGATAACTACATCCCTCACATCATCCCGGTCAACCACGGCAAACTTATTTGCTCCAAAAAAGTGTTCGCTGCTCATATCCTTTAATGAATGCACAGCTATATCGGCTTCGTTATTCGCCAGGGAATCAAATATATCCTGGGTAAAAAAATCGCTTCCCTCAACCGTGTGCAAAGGCACATCCTGCAATGCATCGCCCCTGCTGCTACGGGCAATGACATGCACATTGATGTTATCAAAGGCTGCTTCAATCTTCTGCTTCACGATTTCCAATTGCAGCAGCGACAGCTTCGAATTTCTCCCTATAAGCTTTATTGTCTCCATTCAAAATTTTATTCAAGCTATATGCTAAGTGATTAATATGCCTGGGTTGATGTTTTGCCGTTATTATGATTCGTAGACATTCCTCGCCAACGGGTACAGTGGGATAATTAATAGGTTGCAGGTAAACTCCCTGTTTATTTAATAAATCGCCTGCCACCTGCCTGCACCGGTTCGCGTCGCCCACCGGAACAGATGTAATATGTGAATCATTCTGACTAAACTGTATGTTATACTCTTTCAGCGTGTTTCTGAGCAACAGAACATTTTGACGAAACTCTTCCCGCCAATCATGATTTTGCTGAATAAGCTGAATGCTTGTATTGGCAGCGCTGCAAACCGCGGGCGGCA
>JANWHX010000169.1 GCA_025450235.1 Chitinophagaceae bacterium
GTAAACGCCTCGGGACGCAGATCCCATGAATTAATGGTATTTACCAGCAACGGCTCCTCATCCTCCTCCCGGTTGTCGGGAGTTGCTTTAATATCCCCGTCTATATGCCAAAGATCAGGAGTGTTTTCCGGGACAACTTTCTGACCATCGACATTAAGGCTCTTTGTGATCTGCTTCCATATTTCATCTTTGATCTCGATATGATTGCAATCCTGCGCTGCTTTGCCATTTGATCCCGGAGTGATCCAATCCGATACATCAACAGATAATATCGTCTTTACTTTTCCATTACCTTTCGAGGCAATATCATAGCCATTCCAGAATTGCAATTGCGATATGGAAGTCAATGCCCAGGCGGAATCAGAATAAATACAGTGACCATCCACAATGTTTGCCTCTTCAGGAAAATAATATTGTGTTCCGTTCATCCAGGCAACACTTGGAGCAAGCTTTACAATCCCCTGAAGGGTGGGATCGACAGCCAACATATCCTGGGTGATAAGTTTGGCTGCACGTTCTACCGGTACTGCCAGCAAATAATAATCACCAGTGACAGTTAATGTTTGGTTTGAATTCTTATCCATTACCGTTGCAGAGGAAATCTTTCCATTCTTCATTTCCAATCCTGTCACTTCATGATGTTTGAAATATTTTACTCCTTTGGATGTCAAATATTCAAACCAGGGGTGCAGCCATACATCATTGGTTGGTCCATTTAAAACGCGATCTGTATGAACATTTGGATTGACCATATTAAAAAGCAGTTGCAGGAAGATATCTCCACCGGTTTTTGTGCTGGCAAAATGTGCATTGGCGGCCACGAGCGTCCGGGTCAATCCCTGTACAAAAAGAGCCCGGTAACTATCGGAAAAGCGATCAGCATCAGTATAGTCCCACCAGCTGATCCGTTCATAATCATTGGCCCTCCTGTCATAACAGGAGGTCATCAGTTGCGAGACTTTTTTTGCAAAAAAAGATTTTTCTTCCTCTGTCAGTCCCGTGTCTGAGTGCGCATCGCTTAATAATGTGTGAAGGTCTCTTAATGATTTCGGGAAGTTGACGATAGCGACGATTGATTTTTTTCCTTCCCTGGCGAGGCGAACTCTTTCCGTCGGAACGAGATTTTCATATACAGTAGAAACAGAACCATCCTTTTTTTTGAATGGGATCCGTTTCATCGTATCGATTACATGTTTGTAAAAGCCGGGGAAAAAACGAAAGCCATGTTCACCGGGAAGCGGTCCGCGATTTTCCTCATCGGGAATATTTACATCAACGCTTCTGGCTTTGCC
Source organism: Chitinophagaceae bacterium (assembly GCA_025450235.1). Taxonomy (GTDB): domain Bacteria; phylum Bacteroidota; class Bacteroidia; order Chitinophagales; family Chitinophagaceae; genus VBAT01. The sequence continues at coordinate 1,293 of JANWHX010000169.1, forward strand.
GCCGGGGTATTGCTTGTGGCGTTCATAGACCTCTACTTCAAAGCCTCGTTCGATTAACTCATGTGCCGCACTCATACCCGCCACGCCACCTCCAAGAATGATTACTTTAGGCATGCTGGTTGTTTGGTTTAAAAAAGGAGAATAAGGCTATGAATCTTTCGGGGATATAGGTTTTTAAATATAACCTGTTTTTCGGTTATTAAGAACTTTATTCTGTCCGATTTATATCATTAAAGCCAATGAAGACAACGTTTGACAATATGGTAATGATCATTCTTCCGGCTCTTCCGTTGTTGCAACTGTTGTTTTTCTTTCGCCGATCTGTTGTCGCCACATAGCGTAGTACAAACCTTTTTTGTCGACCAGTTCATCATGATTGCCCTGCTCGATAATCTTTCCTTTTTCCAGAACATAAATGATATCTGCATGCATGATGGTGGAAAGCCGGTGTGCGATCAGGATAGTGATGCGTTGTTTTTGCGCAGATATCTCTTTTACTGTTTCTGTAATTTGTTCTTCTGTCAAAGAATCTAATGCAGACGTAGCTTCATCAAAGATTAATAGGCGTGGTTGACGTAGTAGAGCCCTTGCAATAGATAAGCGTTGTTTTTCTCCGCCGGATATCTTTCTTCCGCCTTCACCCAGTTTACTATCTAATCCATTGCCGGAACTATTGACAATATTTACTGCCGAAGCTTTTTCTAATGCTGCCCATATTTCCTCATCGGAAGCCTCCGGTTTTACAAACTGCATATTTTCTCTGATGGTGCCGGAATACAATTGGGTATCCTGTGTTACAAAACCCAATTGTTTTCTCATTCGGTTGTACCGTATGTCTTTAGAGGAAATGCCATCATAGCGTATCTCCCCGCTTACAGGGTTATACAGTCCCACTAATAGTTTTACTAATGTTGATTTGCCTGATCCCGATGGACCGACAAATGCAATGGTATCACCCCGCTCCGCTTCAAAAGAAATATTTTCCAATGCGTTTGGTTCAGCACTATGGTGACGGAATGTAACGTTGTCAAAACGAAGATGCTCGATCTCTCCGACATCAATAGGATCTTCAGGCCGGTATTCAGGTTCTTTTTTCATCAGCTCATTGAATACCTGCAAAGAAGCTTCAGTTTCGCGATAAGAAAGAATGATACTGCCAAGGTCCTGCAGCGGCCCGATAATGGCAGTGGATATGAATTGCATAGAGATGAGTTCACCCGGCGTCAATACTTTCCGGAAGATCAACCACAGTAAAATAAATAGAATGGATTGTTTGAGCATTGTCAGTACAGTGCCCTGCAAAAAAGTAAGTGTCCTTACTTTTTTTACTTTACCCATTTCAAGATCATATATTTCCTGTGTGTGTTTGCGCAATCTTCTTATTTCAGGATAAGTAAGCCCAAGGCTTTTTACCAATTCGATGTTTCGCAATGATTCGGTAATTGTGCCGCTCATCTGGCGGTTCTGGCGGATAATAGAACGTTGAAGTGTTTTGATCGAACGGCTTAATAGACTTGTTAATCCGCCAAGCAAGACCACACCAATCAAAAAGACAGGTACCAGCGCCCAGTGTTTGGTAAAAGCATACCAGATCAAAAACCCAATGCCGACAACAGAAGAGAAAAGAATATTGATAAAGGAAGTCATGAAACGCTCTGTATCGTTTCTTACTTTTTGCAGGATGGAAAGTATTTCACCACTGCTGGTGTCTTCAAATTCCTGGTAGGGCAGGCGCAATGTTTGGCGAAGACCGTCATTGAATATCTGCATACCAAATTTCTGCACCACCATCCGCATGACATAGTCCTTAAAAGTCATGGCCAACCTTGCAGCGAGTGCAATGCCGATAGCAATACTGAGCCAGAACACCACTGCTCTTACAAGTTCATTTTGAGTTTTATTGCCGGGGTTTAAAGCATATTGATCAATGATCTTTCCAAAAATGATAGGGTCATATAAGGATAATATCTGGCCAATGCCGGCTAATAAAAGAGCCAATACGGTCCACCAGCGATAAGGATTGAGATAAGTCCGGAGAATTTTCATCAAAGAATATTGTAAATAAAACCTGTACGGGTTACAATGAAAATATACACAACAAATATGCTAGAAAGCCAACGCCCCCGTATTCTTCCCCGGTCCGTACAGGGCCTTACCGGCTCTGGTCCCAATATGTTTTTCGTTATCGACCGTCAGCATACCATTTACAATTACATAATGAAAACCCCTGGAATATGCATGAGGTTTTTCAAATGTAGAAACATCCTTTACCTCCTTCTCATCAAATATCACGATATCGGCAGCCATTCCTTCTTTCAATAGCCCCCGGTCTTTGAGCTGAAACTTTTGTGCAGGTAATGAAGTCATTCTCCGGACGGCTTCTTCCAGGGACAATACTTTTTCATCCCTCACATATTTTGACAGCACTCTTGCATTGGTACCGTACCCTCTCGGATGAGGAACGCCTGCATTCAACACCCGGATGGAGGCATCGCTGGCAAACATATTGAAAGGATATTTCATGATGCGCTTGACATCCTCGTCACTCATGCCATGGAATACAGCGCCGGCTCCACCGGTCATCATCAGGTCAATGATTGTTTGCGCTTCTTCTTTCACTTTATGCTTTCTTCCTTTCATCAAATTGATCTGTTCTATGCTTTTGCCGTTGTAAGTTGAATCCGGGGCATAAGAACTCACTACTGCATAACTGAAATGTTTTAGCTTTCTTTTCTTTAACCGCATCAGCATAAAATCAACGACATATTTTTTTACTGCTGGCCTTTGCAATCTTGCCCTGATAGAATCCTGGCCATCGGCAAGAATTTCATCCGGTATCAGCGTACTGATGGAAGTGCTGCTGGCGGTATAAGGATATTGATCAATGGTAACTTCTATTCCTTCTTTCCTGGCTGCTTCAATCATCGGCACCGTTTCTTTACTTCTCCCCCAGTTGTGTTGACCACTTAATTTAAAATGAGAGATCTCAACCGGGATCTTTGCTTCCCTTCCTATCGTTAAAGCTTCTTCAATAGCATAGGTAATGCTATCTCCTTCGTCTCTCATGTGTGAAGCATAAATGCCATTATACTTTGCTGCTATTTTAGCGAGATCAACTATTTCCGGTGTCTTTGTGTACGTGCCGGGTATATAAATAAGACCGGTTGATAAACCTACCGCGCCATCTTTCATTGCTTTGTCAACAATATCTTCCATCTTTTTCATTTCCTCGGGTGTGGCGTCGCGGTTGACACGGCCCATTACTGTCTTGCGTACATCATTATGACCGACAAGTGTCGCGACATTGATTGATAGTTTAAATGAATCTATCCATTGCAGGTATTTACCGATATCGACATTGGATGCGCCGCAATTGCCCGCCACTACGGTAGTTACACCATCATAGATAAAGTTGTCAGCAGTGGGTTGTTTTTGCTCATCACCTTCGATATGTGTATGCACGTCAATAAACCCCGGAGTTACGATCAGGCCTTTGGCATCAATCGTTCGTTGCGCGGTCATCCTTACATCTTTCCCGATCTTCAGGATCCTGCCATTCTTGATCGCAATGCTTCCATAATACCAGCTATTGCCCGTACCATCAATGATCTTTCCATTGGTAATGAGAATATCACAGCTTTCATTTTGGGAAAAAACGGTGAAAGGCAGTAGCAGTAGAATGAATAACCATTTCATGGGTACAAGTTACTGAAAGGACACAAATGTCTGTGTAGGGACATAGCAGGTTAACTTTTTTCCAACTACTCAGATGTTTTCTTTGACAAGCGATATATATGTTACAGTCATCACTACAGACCATCGAATTTCCAATGAGCATTTTTACAGAATACAAATGAAATAATAGCTGCTATACCGGAGGATAGAAAAACCAGATCATAAACAGAAGAAATTATAATAATCCTGCCCTGTTACCAATACTATTGGGTTGGTTTGCTGTCAAGCGGAGCGCCTACAGCTATTTCACAACGATGACCAGGTTGTCCATGTGCAGGATTAAGACCGGCACTTGTGGCTACAGGAGGAGAAGGCAACGAAGTTGTCGTTGTTGGTTGTGCTGGTTTACTATCCAACGGCGCACCTACTGCAATTTCACAACGATGACCGGGTTGTCCGTGTGCTGGATTAAGAGCGGCAGTTGTGGCAACAGGAGGAGTAGGTAACGAGGTTGTCGTTGTTGTTTGTGCTGGTTTGCTATCCAGCGGCGCACCTACCGCAATTTCACAACGATGTCCGGGTTGTCCGTGTGCAGGGTTAAGCCCGACTGCGGAAACGGGATTTGAAATGACGGGAGGAAGTGTAGTTGCTGGGTTTGTTTGAAATTTATTCGTATTCGAATCAGGGGTCTGCGGTGAAACAATTGTTGGTACCGGCCCGGTACTGTCAATTCCCTGGTTTGCATTATTTAAACATCCAATACCTGTAAATATGGAGAGTATAATAAAGGGAACAATTATATGCCTCATGGTGACGATTTATCTGCTTTAGAAAATGGTGGAATATAGCACTGGCCTTAAATTAAGCATTATCGCCTGTATATCAAAATGGACCGTAAAGAAGAGCGGAAAATAAGCAAATGTGACCCAAAAAGGAATGAATCAGAATAAAAAGCCCGAAATCCCAATCTCGAAATCCGAATAAGTCCTTCATCGGGATCAATTATTTCGAATTTCGAATTTCTTTCGAGCGATTGAGGTTTAGTCGGTCAAAATATTTTCGATATAAATCCGAAATCCCAAGCCCGAAATCTGAAAAAGTCTTCCATCGGGATCGATTATTTCGAATTTCGGATTTCTTTTTTCGAACTTCTTTCGAGCTTGACAACCTCGTTCTTAATCTTCCTTTCCCCCTTTTTCTCCCACAAACCAATGTTCTTTGTTTTTAAACAAAACATTGAAAGTAGTAAGTGACCCATAACAGCGAGTGATATACTGCTGCAGGTTTACTTTATCTTCATCACTGAGTTTCTTATTGCTGTTGATGTTTTGCTCCAATACTCTTAGCCTGTCTCTCAGCATAACAACTTTATGAAAGAAATCAGCAATAGGAATTTCTTTTGGCTTCAGGGATTTGTCTGCCGGTTGTATGGATATTGTGCCGCCAAGCCATTTATCAGCAAGGGGCACGTTTTCCGTTATTCCACCCCATAATCGAAGGATCTTTAGTAACGATCTTTCCACTTCGCTGTGCGTTTCTATCTCTGCTGTTACATTTTCAGGAATGATCTCATCCAGCTTTGCATCTGTTTTATCTATTTCTTTTACACCATGATTTAAGAAAGAAATAAGATAAGTGGCAAAACGAACACCCACTATTACGCCGGGGCCGAATTGTGTGTGTTGCAGCCGCGTGCCAATACCAAGAGTTGCCTGTTCCATTGCTTTGATTTATTATCTAAGTTATTCGCTTAATAGCAAAAAAGAAAGGACAACATTTAAGTTATCCTTTCCGGTATTTTAAATCTGTATAGCGTGTTTATCTCACCACTATTTTTCTCGTTATTATGCCATTATCCGTCTGTAGTCTTATAAGGTAGGTTTGCCGGACAAACGACGTGGCATCCAGCGTAATGACATGCGAGCCTGCTTCACCTACTTTATCAGTTAATACTTTCAGTTCTCTTCCGGACATGTCCAACAGGCTCAGGCGGGCATGTTGTGTTCTTGGAAGGTCAAATCGTATAGAAGTAATAGACGTGAACGGATTCGGATAGTTCTGGAATAAGGAAACAATGCCTTTGCCTGAAATAGCGGCGCTGGCAATTGCCGAATAAGTGCTCTTTCCATCCATATCTTTTTGATTCACGCGATAATAATAAGTGCCCGGGGCCAACGCTTTGTCAGTATAGCTGTAATTCTTTGTAACAGTGCTCTCGCCTGTTCCATTTATGAAATTAATGGCATACCAGTCAGCACCATTATTACTACGTTGTATTTCGAAGCCACGGTTGTTTTGTTCAGATTGTGTTTTCCAGCTTAATAAAATATCACTGATAGCAGTAGTAGCTTTAAAATCCGTGAGGCTGACAGGTAATGGAGGATCGGGCAAAAAAACGAAATCTACATAGAAATTTACTCCGTTGCCCGTAGTTGGAAATTGTCCGTCTGTGGCCGGCGGATTATCAAAATAATCATATATTCCATTGTTGTTTCCAGTATAACCATCAGGTTCATTAGTATTATCATATGCGATTACCCTGATCGGGTTAGGGTTAGTACCAAAATCATTTCCGGGTGTACCAAACCAGTTACTTCTCCCCAGATTATCAGCAGCATAATCACCAGTAAGGCTGAAGATCGAGACCACAAAAGTATCTGCTGGTGTTATATGAAAACCACCATTATCTAAGGGTTCTTCCAGCCAACCGGATGGAGCTTCCGGCAAGTTGCTGAACGATACTTGTTCTATCAGGTTTCCGTCATTAGTCCATAAATGACCATAGTGTCCGTCTCTTTGACCAAGACCTTTATAAAAACGTATTGCGGTTACTTTACCAGGAACGGTGACGCGGAATCTTACCCCGGTTTCTATTACATTAAACGGCGAACTACCGTTCCCGTCCGGCAACGGACCATCATTCCGGTCCATGTTCGGGTCAGTTACAGGCGGTGGTGGACCAAAGGGGAAATCTATTGTATAATAAGGTTGTGCTTTGGCGGTTAGTCCGCCCGTCAGCATAACGGCGAGAAACACAACAGAGAGACTTTTGGTTAAAACAAAGGAAGACTTAAAAGACATTCTCATGAAATAGATTTTGTGTAAAAAATAAATTGACAACCTTTTCAGGATATTCTGGCAGGAGTTTTTGAAAAGCATGGCGAGGAGGGTTTTGGTTGTTGCCACAGTCATATAATCTGTTCAAATCAGTCCGAACTCTTTGTGAAGATAAGAATTGTTTGTTTTTTTCTTTGCCAGGGTCAAAAAAAATGAGGCCGTCCCAAAGGGGCAGCCTCATTCCGGTATTTTATAAATCTGTTTAGCGTGTTTATCTCACCACAATTTTTCTCGTTATTATGCCATTATCCGTTTGTAATCTTATAAGGTAGGTTTGCCGGACAAATGACGTGGCATCCAGCGTGATGACATGTGAGCCTGCTTCACCTACTTTATCAGTTAATACTTTCAGTTCTCTTCCGGACATGTCCAAGAGACTCAGGCGGGCATGTTGTGTTCTTGGAAGGTCAAATCGTATAGAAGTAATAGACGTGAACGGATTCGGATAGTTCTGGAATAAGGAAACAATGCCTTTGCCTGAAATAGTGGCGCTGGCAATTGCCGAATAGGTGCTCTTACCATCCATGTCTTTTTGATTCAGGCGATAATAGTATGTGCCCGGGGCCAAAGCTTTGTCAGTATAGTTATAGTTCCTTGTAACACTGCTCTCGCCTGCTCCATTTATGAAATTGATGGCATACCAGTCAGAACCATTATTGCTGCGTTGTACTTCAAAACCCTTGTTATTAAATTCATGGTCTGTCTTCCACGACAATGAAACAGCGTTGCTCGCAGGCGTTGCTTTGAAATCACCGAGAGACACCGGCAATGCAAAATCAGGAGCAAACGTGACGTCTATCCAGAAATTTATGGCGTTGACAGTAGCAGTAGTCGGAAAAGCTCCGTTTGGGCTCGTTGCATTGAAGAGATAACTAAAAATTCCATTGCCCCCGGGATCATTGCTGGCGCGAATTACTTTCACCGGTGGATTACCAAAATCATTAGGAGCATCATTTGGGGGAGCCCCGTTTACATTCCAGTTATAAGATCCAGGAGGCTCAGCTCCATAGTCACCGACATCGCTGAATACTGAGGCCACATAATTTACTCCGGCATTTATGTGAACAGATACAGCAACTTCCTGCCAGCCGCTCGCGGTTTCTCCAACAAAAGTAGCTTGGGCTAACTGCGTTCCCGTGTTTGTCCATAAATGACCAATATGTGTACCGGCAACGCCCAAACCTTTAAAAAATCGTATTCCTGTAATCGTACCGGGTTGAGTCACCCTAAACCTTACCCCAACTTCAATTGCATCCTCCGGTACATTAGGGGGACCAATATGATCATTCTGGTCAAGTGAAGGATCGGTTACAGCTGGTGGTGGATGAGCTGAAAAATCTATATTATAGGGTTGTGCTTTAGCAGTCACACAAAACACCATAATAGCCGCAAGAAATAAAGCGGCAGAACGATTAATAAAAGCAATTGGTAAGTAGTAAATTCTTTTCATACACACAGATTTTTTTATTGAAAAAATGAAGGCAAATTTAAAGGATATTATATTTAAAGGAAAATTTCCGAAAAATAGTGTAAGCCAGTATGCTTGTAAAAGGAGACTAAAGGATAAGTTCACTTTAATTTTTGCATAGGATGACTTTCAATATAATCCGAAACGGCGATAAAGATATTTACATTTTTTTGTCTTTTCAATTTCGTTCGCTGATTTTTAAAGATATTGATGGGGAAGCTTGACCACAAACGGCTGTTTATCTGTCCGATTCGCAAGTAATTTATTTTTAATAATTAACTCTAGCGGTACTTCCGGCCATAGTGAGAATTGTAATTCCAGGAATTTTCTTTTAATCTTTTTTTAATCTCCCACAGGGAGCCCGGTGGAAATTATTCCTGGTCCTCACCAGGTCTCAGGAAAGGGATCGGGGGCAACCCATTAATAAAACGGCGATAGGCTTCTTTGATATATTCCTGGAATTCGTAGTCACTTGTCAGTAGCGCAAACTCATATGGTGGCCGATAGATGAGCATAAAGCTGTCCAGTTCATTGCCGGTCAGCGATGTCAGTCTTCTCACCAAGGCCTTACTAAAACGATGGTCGACAAACTTGTCTCTTTCCTGTTGCACTAATCTCTTTTGAAATGACAGCATGCTTCGGTTGCGCTTAAATCTGAACACATTGATGATCTCATCCAGGTCAAACCCTGCCGCCGCCCCATATTGGGGTGTCGTCGTTTTAAGTCCCGGCTTTTGATAGTCGAAGATCTTTGCATAATCCTGCCTGTTCTGGGCTGAATCAGCCTTATAATACCGCTGTCTTACCTTCACTTCTTTCAATACAGGGATGCTAACCTGCAACGATATATCAAAAGCAAAGGGGTTGGCGATTTTTAGTACCGGGAATTTTACCGTCGGTTTGTTCAAATAACTGAACCAGATGGAATCTTTTTCTGTCACTTCACCTTCATAATAACCATCGGCATTTGTAATGGTCCCTTTTCCGGAAGTAGAAAGCACAGTTACCAATTCGACGGGGTACCTGCGTGTGCTGTCGTACACGGTTCCTTTAATCTTATACGTTTGTGCGGATGCTCGTTGTGCCGCGGTAAAAAACAAAATGATTGATAATATTTGTAAAAGCTTGCGGAACAAGGAGGTTGTATTGGCGGCAAGTAACGAAAGAAAATGCAAATAGTTAGTTATAAGTTGGGTGATTTGTTGATTGGTTGATTGGTTGATTAGTTGA
>JANWHX010000170.1 GCA_025450235.1 Chitinophagaceae bacterium
AAAGATACGGCCTAAACAATCCGGGGGCCGGTTGTTTCTCTATATTATTTCCGGCTTTTTATTGGTATTTGTTTATACCTTTCTTGTTGTTCTCGTGATCAGGAAGCTCTTCCCGGTTGCTTAACAATAACTTCTTATTTTTACCGCCACAAAATCAATTGCCATGTCGCTTAACTTATTGAAAGGAAAAAAGGGGATCATCTTTGGTGCGTTGGATGAAAAGTCCATCGCCTGGAAAACAGCGTCAAAATGTTTTGATGAAGGAGCGCAACTTGTATTGACCAATGCCCCGGTGGCGCTGAGAATGGGGGAAATAAATAAACTGGCGGCAGCTTGCGGCAATGCACCTGTTATCGGGGCTGATGTAACAAACATGGATGACCTGAAAAATCTTTTTGAAAAATCAATGGAACATTTTGGCGGCAAGATCGATTTTGTGCTTCATTCGGTCGGAATGAGTTTAAATGTGCGCAAGAATAAGCATTATACCGAAATGAATTATGAATGGAATCAAAAGACCCTGGATATTTCTGCCATGAGTTTTCATAAAGTATTGCGGACGGCCTGGGACCTGGATGCGTTGAATGAATCGGCCAGCGTCGTAGCACTGACATATATTGCTGCACAAAGAGTATTTCCTGATTATAATGAGATGGCAGATGCGAAATCTTTATTGGAAAGTGTGACAAGAATGTTTGGCTATTATTATGGCATAAAGAAAAAGATAAGAGTGAATACGATCTCCCAGTCACCTACGCGAACAACGGCAGGTAGTGGTGTGAAAGGTTTTGATGGGTTTATCAGCTACGCGGAAAAGATGAGTCCATTGGGAAATGCTTCTGGCGAAGACTGCGCCAACTTTTGTGCGGTGATGTTCAGTGATTATACCAAAATGGTGACCATGCAGAATTTGTTCCATGACGGCGGATTTAGTTTTACCGGGGTGACGCAGGCGGTGATTGAGCAGATGGAAAAATAAAATGAATTGGCCAATACTTCATCTTACGGACAAATGTTAGATAAGTTCAGCGTAAGTTCCAAGAAACAAATCCGAAATCCAAAGCTCGAAATCCGAAAAAGTGTTCCATCGGGATCGGTTTTTTCGAATTTCGGATTTCTTTTTTCGAATTTATTTGGAGCTTTTATATCATCTTAAATTGCATCTAGACAGATCAAATCCTAGCTATTCCATATAAATACTAGTAAGTTGTTGTCATTTCCTGGTCGACACAAATAATAAAATCAGCTTTGTATTTGTTCTCCGCGGATAAGGAAGAAATATCTTTTTGAGATACGGTGGTGATGGTCGCATACTTCAGTCCCGGCTGCTGCTTTTTCAAGTACCATACAATCCCCTCATAGTTTTCTGAATGGTAAGCACCATTATAGTGAATGAATAAACTCCCGGGTTTGAAATACTGCAGGATAAAATGAGCCATTGTGGCATCTTTAATTGCCTGTGCTTTTGGCAAATTATCTCCGCCATGTCCCGGCAACATCTCTTTTATTTTTTTGTATCCGGGTAATTCAGGATCATAAGCAATGGGAAGGGGAGCGATCCATGCCTTCTGTTCTAATGGAATAGTGTCCAATGCTTCAAAGCCGCCTTTAGCAACTATAGCGGCATAGCGTCTTGGGATGTTGCTCGCAGCAAAAGATAGCTTCCTTTCCCGGGCATATTTAACCAGGGGTGCATAATCCGTGTTGTAATTCTTCCACAGTCTCACCGAAGAATCAAATTCCTTATCATTGATCTTCCCCTGTAGATACAGGTCCAGCGCCTGCTGATTATCCTGCTCAAACATCTCGGCGCCGAGCACCAGGTCACGCAGCCCGCCACAATCTTTAGCGACGGATAATTCCAACCAGTGAGAAATGGGATTGTTATGAAACTCGCCAAACAATACAATGTCTTTTTCACTCAACACCCGGATCATTTTTTTATAGGATACTTTCTTTCCTTTGGAATTATAAAGAATATAAGCGGCTTTTTGTTGTGCGGAGATTGTGTTAATAAAAACCGACAACAGCAAAAGGAGAAATGTTTTTTTCATATATCGTTCGATTTTCCCGGTTGACTATTTGCTTTTTACAGGATGGTATACTCTTTCTGCGCTTCTCAATACTTCCTGTTTATCCAATGTCATGTGCTTGGTGCGCTGGTTTTGAAACATTGCCATTTGATCTTTAAAATGAGCATCACCTGGGTTTGACGATGCGCCGAAAGTATTTATCGATTCGATCAGTGGTAGTCCATTTTTGGGATACCGGACAAAACAGATATAAGCATCACCGGACACGACTTTTCGCATTCCATCTTTATAAGGTTCACTATACGCAGCAGTTAATACATCCGGCAAACCCCAGGCGGGTCTTGCGTCATCGCCTCTCACGAGTTTTTGAATATCACCCAGCACCAGGTCAGTTTTCCCAAAGTTTTTCATCATATAATCATTTACGTACTGGTAAGTTTCAATCGATTCGGCTTTGGTAAGCTGACGAGAAGGAACACCGGCTAATTTCCTTGCTACAAAATCATATACCAGCAAAAAAATAGCGGCACCTTCACTATTCGTGCCAGCTTTTCGGTCCCATTGCTGAAAATTTGTTATCACATCCTGTAGCGCGGGATAATCGTTAGAAGATATGTTGAGCATTGTGTCGATCCCATACGGATATTGTAATTGCGCCGGCAATTGTTGATCAAATTTGATGCGCATAGCCATGGCATAATCGACCTTTCCCACTCCAGTCAATAACTCGGTTACGCGTTGGCTGCGGTTATTATGATATCTTTCAAATCCATCATTGCGGTCAAAATTGTTGCCATCAAGATTATATTTTGTGTCGGTGGCAAGAAATGGCGAATGATTGGTATTGTATAAGTAACCTGATGGTGGATTTATATACTGCGGCAATTCTTGTTCGGATTTGAATTCTGTCCATAATGTAGCTGATGTGTTACCGGGTAAAGTGCTGCGCCAATTGTATTTATTATCCGGGTTACGACGCGGAAGTTTGGCATTGCTGATATAAAATATTGTGTCATGCCGGTCAGCGTATATAATATTAAACATCGGCAATGCATTCATCTTTAATGCCCCATAGAATTCGGTAAAATTCCTTGCCTTGTTCATCCGGTACCATTCTTCCATTACCCTTATATCCATCGTAGCGGGTAGCCGCAATGAAAACACTCCCTTTTTTGTTTTAACGGTCGCACCGTATTTGCTCCAATAGACTTTTTTACCAATGGTAACCGGCAATCCCTTTACTTTCAATTTCGCTTTCTTTACTTCCAGGTTCAGCCACTGACCGTCGAATTTGTACAAGTTGTCATTAGACGGATTCATCTGCAATTGGTAGACATCGATCTTATCGGGATAGTTGACCGTATGAGCCCATCCAAGATTTTCGTTGGTGCCATGAAGAATGACACAGCTGCCGACCAGCAAACCGCCGAGCATATTCCACCCTTGTTCACTTTGCACATGCGCTTCATAAAATGCGGTGGCTCCTTCAAGAGGCTGATGGGCATTGATAACAAGGAACGCTTCACCGGTTGTTGTTTTAGATGGATGAAAAGCAAAGGCATTGGAGCCCTGAGAAAATCCCGGGATCGTGGCAGTTCTTTCACCAAGTATTTGCGGCAATGTATTGTCAACGCCACAAAAAATAGCGAGGGAAAAGATTACTGCTGTCATGTAATCCCTTTCATCAAATGGAAAGGCCCTTTTATACTTCACATCGGCAGGATAAGCTTTAGCATACGCATTCAAGCCCGCGACATATCCTTTTATCAATGCAATGAAATCAGGCCCTAGTGTATTCCATTGTTCATCTACCAATTCACGACAACGCAGCAGGTTGACCACATAGTCAGCCTCTGCTCCTTTTTTACCAATAGCCGTTCCAAGTTTTGCCTTGCCTGATAACACTACCAATTGAAGAGTTGTAAAATCATCTTCTGCGTGAGCCCAGGCAAGACCGTATGCAGTTTCAGGATCCGTGGGCGCAAAAATATGGGGCACACCAAATTTGTCCCTCGCGATCGTGATGTTGTCAGGATTTATCTGGGCCGTAGCATGGTAGTTGAAAAAGAAAAAGATAGCAAGCCAGATTTTCATACTGAAAAATAAAGAAAAACAGCGACGTGATGGTTTAGGGGTAGTGTCTCAGTTTGAAAATAATTACTCTGGTCTCCGAAAGATGGAAGCCACGGATTCACGGAATAAAATTCTCTTTGATGGTTTTTTCCGTGCATCCGTGGCAAAAAAATTCAAAATGATACACTACCGGTTTAGGAAATTATGGCCCGCTCGGTGACCATATGTTTTACTGTCATTATTATAGTAGTTCCTCTGCCCGGCTCAGAAGTAATTTCAAGATGGCCGCCAATCATGGCAGCTCTTTCTTTCATTCCGAGCAAGCCCAGTGTTTTCTTATTTGCCTGGGAAGCATCGAATCCTTTACCATTATCAGCTATTGAGAGAGATATTTCATCACTTATCACCCTCAGATTAACGACCACCCTGGTGGCATTGGAATGCCGGGCCACATTCGTTAATGATTCCTGGTACACACGGAACAACCCAGTTGCTACAATGGCAGGTACACTTACATCGTGCGAGTTTGAATGAAATTCGATTTTGATATTATATCTTTTTTCAAATTCCTGGCTGTGCCATTCCAACGCTGGTATCAGACCCAGGTCATCAAGGAGACTTGGCCGGAGTTCAGAAGCAAGTTTTCGCACAAATTTTACGGATTCATCAATAACCGCCAGCATTGAGTCGAGCTTTTCAATGAGTACCGGATCATTGCTACCCGCTAATTTTTTTCTAAGCCATGAAACGTCCATTTTGAAACCGGTAAGCACCTGGCCAAGTTCATCATGCATTTCGCGGGCAATATGTATTCGCTCATCTTCGCGAACGTTTTGCAGGTAGGCTGACAAATCACGAAGCTGTTCATTCATTTCAGCCGTTTCAACTATTTTCTGTTCTAATCCATTTTTGGCTTTATTTACCTGGCCGATCATGGTATTAAATGCCCGGGATAATTTTCCGACTTCGTCGAGTCTTTCCACTTCAACTGTTGCTGAATAATCGCCCTTGGCAATAGTCGTGGCAGCACCTGTTAGAGTATTTAGTGGTTTTGTAATCCTGCGGCTCATAAGCCATCCAATAAAAATGCCTATAATGACTAACACGGCACCAATAAGAGTGATCTGTCGCAGAAAACGGTTAGCTGCTCCCATGACCGATTGCCGGGGAAATTCTACCGCTATTAACCAGGAGGTATTGGCAATGGGTCTTGCTGAAGCAATATATTCACCGTCCGAATTTGAATATTCGAAAGGTTCCCGCATCTTAATACTATCCAACTTCTGATAGGCAACCGGCTTCATCATATTAGTCCAGAGGCTTCCATCCTTATTGCCGAGATAAAGTTTGGATTTGGCTCCCATCAGCCGGGAAAGCCTTTCAAGACCTTGTTCAGAAGTGGCTACTTTTTGCCATCTAACCAAAAAACCGATCAATCGTTTATCATGAACAACGGGAACACTTACCGGGTAGTACATTGAGTTCTTTAGTAAGGATATTTTTCCAACATACGCAGAATCGAGCCGCGGCAAGAGTGAAACGAAATTTGCGGAGGTTTGTATTGAGTCTTTGCCTAACAGGAGCACAGGCTGACGATTCGCAGTCAGCAATTCTGCCAGGACCCAATTGGTGTCCGACCGAAGCTTTCGCATAACTTCCAATGCTTCAATTTTATATTCCTGCTCACCCGTTTGCAGGCTTTTTATTATGGATTCCTGTTTTGCTGCAGTCCTGGAAGCTGTAAGGGTTTGTTGAGCAGATTGTGCAAGCATTGTGCTGAGCTGGTCGCTGAGTGAACGCAATCTTTCCTTGCCTGTTTTGAGCGCCTCGTTTCTTACACTGAAATACGATATACATCCAAATGTGATAACAACACTCAGTAAAAGCAAACCTATAAAAAGAGGAAGCCGCCGCTGAATAGAGAGTCCCCGGAATAAAGTGCGTTTCATCATGTTTGATTTATTTAAGTATATCCCAATGGCCGGGCGTATTCTGCCAACGAGATGCAATACTTATAGCGGTGGAGATAAGTTTTTCAAAAGGCAGGATCAAAATAGTCAGGTAACCGATTTGTTCTGAATACAGCAAACGTACCTAAATTTATAGAACGAAATTATACGGTAACATGATTCGTCTTATTTTTATTAGACTTTTTCACTTATTAGTTGTTTAACTAATGCTTCCAGTTCTTTTATTCTTTTTTCCAGGTCAGGAAGTTTGCGGCTGAGGGCCTGGCTGCGAAGCGCGGCTGTATAATCATATGCCGGGGAACCGGTAACGGCTTTACCAGGCCCGAGCGATTTACTTACTCCGCTTTGAGCATTGATCTTTGCCCCATCACCAATTTGAATATGACCCACAATTCCAACCTGTCCTCCAATCATGACACCATTGCCAATCTTCGTGCTACCGCTGACGCCTGTTTGCGCCGCGATCACTGTACTCTTACCAATCTCAACATTATGGGCGATTTGAATCAGGTTATCAAGTTTAACTCCCGATCTTATTAACGTTGACCCGATCGTAGCCCTATCGATTGTCGTATTAGCACCGATCTCCACATTATCTTCTATCACCACATTGCCGATCTGCGGCACTTTCTTAAAACTACCATCGGCTTGCGGGGCAAACCCAAAGCCATCACTGCCAATAACAGTGCCAGCATGTATCGTAACATGATTACCCAGCCTGCAATGCCGGTAAATTTTCACCCCGGGATGGATAATACAGCTGTCACCAATGCTGACGTCATCCCCTATATAGGAATTGGGAAATATCTTTGAATTATTGCCAATCTTCACGTTCTCACCGACATAAGAAAAGGCGCCGATAAAAATATTTTGTCCGTATAATGCAGTCTTTGCAATATAACTTGGTTGTTGAATGCCACTGAGCTGTTGCTCCATGATCTCCTGGTATTTTGCAAGCAGCAAAGCAAAGGCGGTATATGCATCGGCGACCCGTATCAGGGTGGCCTTAACGGGTTGTTTTAGTTCAAACCCATTATTGATGATAATGATGGAGGCCTTTGTTGTATAAAGATATTCTTCGTATTTGGGATTGGCTAAAAAGGAGAGTTGCCCGGTCTGTGCCTCTTCGATTTTGCCAAAAGATGTTACCGCAACAGCAGCATCGCCTTCTATTTTGCCATTAACTATAAGCGCTATCTGGGATGCGGGAAAAGTCATTTAGTAAAGCTTTGCGCTTTGAGCTTCGGGCTTCGAGCAAGAGCGAGTTCCGACTCGCAGCTCATAGCTACAGCTCTCCGCTATCTTAAAAAACAAATGTAATATTTTTTGACCGTGCTGCTTAGGTTATGCTGTATCAGCGCATTGTCCACCATTGAAATATCTTTTATACTGCCATCTTTGAATAGAATGTTGATTCGCTCATCAGCCGGGTTATAGGTGGTGTTGCTGGTAGTGCCTGTAAAAACAAAATAATCGGCTTCATCCGGCGAAATATTCAGCGTGTCAATCGCTTCCCTGGTTTTTTCTTTCAAAACTTTCTCATCTATGGGCTCAGCCTGTAACCTGACCTTATATAACCTGCGATCCGTTAAAAAACGGCAAAGGGTCGACAATATTTTATCCCGGTGACTGCACCAGTTCTTGATGGTAGCCATCACATCATGATCATCCAGGCGACAAAAGGTGTCAAGATGTTCCCGTATCATTGAAGAACTCCTGGTTTTGTGTAAAAAGAAATCAAAAGCGTTTGAACCGGCCCTTAAGGTTTCACCTTTATTTATCAATTCCTTTGCCCTATGTAAAATTTTTACCAGCAACATCTCTGCTGCCAGGACCGTTTTGTGTAAATAGACCTGCCAGTACATGAGGCGGCGACTGACTAAGAATTTTTCAATTGAATAGACTGCTTTCTCTTCCACCAGCAGGTTGCCGTCTTTTACCGTCAGCATCTTAATAATGCGGTCGTAGCCAATTACACCTTCAGCGACACCTGTAAAAAAACTATCCCGGTTTAGATAATCCATTCTGTCTACATCCAATTGGCCCGACACCAGCTGAAATAAAAACGGCTTCTGATACTTATTAGTAAATATATCAATGGCAGTATCCAGCTGGCCATCGAATTCCTCATTTAATTGTTTTAAGATAAGTAATGAAATGGCTTCATGGTGAAGATCCGGGATCAATTCGTTTTCAAGTGCGTGGGAAAAGGGGCCATGGCCAATGTCGTGCAATAGAATAGCGACCTTTGCGCCAAGTTCTTCCCCGAGAGTAATTTCAATGCCTTTGCTTTTTAGCTCGGTGAGTGCATTACACATCAGATGGTAAGCGCCGAGAGAATGATGTAATCGTGAATGGACAGCGCCGGGATACACTAAATGCGCAAAGGCCATTTGGTGAATATTCCGTAAGCGCTGATACCATGGGTGGGAAATTATCTGCAGGATCAACGGGTGATCGATGGTAATAAAACCATATACCGGGTCGTTGATGATCTTGCGGACGGTTGACATTATTGCGGTTTTACTTGAAGCAAGTCGGCAAAAGTACAAAGCCAGCGATTAATAAGCTAAATTTGGAGCTGGCTGCTGGTCGCTGGTTGCGGTTTAACTCATATTTGACAACAATCTTCAACTTTCGAAAACAACCAGTAACCATTAACAAGTAACAAATATGGCGGTACCAAAAATCATCTGGGTAGACGATGAAATAGAAAGTCTGCAATCGCAGAAATTATTTTTAGAGAATAAGGGGTATGAAGTAACGACCTTCACCAATGGGTTTGATGCCATTGACTATGTAAAAGATAACATGGTAGATGTGGTTTTAATTGATGAATCAATGCCCGGTATCACCGGTTTGGAAACACTGGCAAAGATCAAAGAAGTAAACCAGTCATTGCCGGTAGTGCTGATAACAAAGAATGAGACGGAGAACCTGATGGATGAAGCCATCGGTTCACAGATCAGCGATTACCTCATCAAGCCGGTAAATCCTAATCAGGTTTGGTTAAGTTTAAAGAAAATCATCGATAACAGGCGACTGGTAGCGGAAAAGACTACGACTGCTTACCAACAGCAGTTCCGCAATTTATTTATGGCACTTAACAGTAATCCCGATTACAATGAGTGGATGGATATTTATAAAAAACTGGTTTATTGGGAGCTGGAGATGCAAAAAAGTGACAGCCCGGAAATGCAGGAAGTTTTGCAAAGCCAGAAAAGTGAAGCCAACACCGAATTCTTTAAATTCATTTCAAGAAATTATAGCTCATGGGTCAATGCTAAAAGTAAAGACGGCCCGGTAATGTCGCATACATTGTTTAAGTTTAAAGTGTTGCCCCATGTTGAAAAAGGCACACCTTTATTTTTTATCCTCATCGACAATCTTCGATTCGATCAATGGAAGGCAATCCAGCCCATTTTTTCGGAAAGTTTCCGTATCCTGGAGGAAGATAGTTTTTATAGTATACTTCCTACTGCCACCCAATATGCCCGCAATGCGATTTTCTCAGGCCTGTTGCCCATCGATATTGAAAAACAGTTTCAGCAGCAATGGAAAAACGACGAAGAGGAAGGAGGAAAGAACCTGCATGAAGAAGATTTTTTCAGGGCACAATTAAAACGATTGGGAAAAAATGATCTGCGGGTTTCGTATACCAAAGTAGTAAATAACCAGGCCGGTCTTGATCTTGTCAGCAACATTCATAACCTGCTGAACAATGATCTGAATGTGATCGTGTACAATTTTGTAGATATGCTCAGTCATGCCCGCACCGAGATGGAGGTATTAAAAGAACTGGCAGGAGATGAGATGAGTTACCGTAGTATCACTACGTCCTGGTTTGAACACTCGCCCCTGCACCAGGCATTAAAAAGGATCGCCGATAAGAATATAAAGATTGTACTGGCAACCGACCATGGAAGTGTGAGGGTGAAGACTCCTTATAAAGTAGTAGGTGATAAACTGACTACCACTAATCTTCGTTATAAACATGGCCGCAATCTTAACTACGAACCAAAAGAGGTGCTTGCTTTTCGTGATCCGAGAGAAGCGGGATTACCCGTGCCTACTATCAATTCTTCTTTTATTTTTGCCAAGGAAGACGGATTTCTCTGTTATCCCAACAATTATAATCACTACGTAAACTATTACCGTAATACCTTTCAGCATGGGGGCGTGAGTTTGGAAGAAATGATTGTGCCGGTGATAAAGATGCAGAGTAAGTAGGTGAGTGGTGAGTGGTGAGTGGTGAGTGTTGAGTGGTGAGTGGGTGCCGATATGTTGTGGAAAACAAAGAAGTTTGCAATACGATTATCCTTCCTGATAAAGTTATTTTTGCATTATAATTCACTATTCAGCTTTGACAATGAAATACACGCAGGCCACTCTTGATAAGTTAGAAGCGATACCTGAACAAGCCGGTTACATACTTCGCTATGAAAGAGGAACTTTTCAAAGCGGCTATTGCATACTGGAGGAAAAAAAGGTTGTCGTGCTGAACAAGTTTTTGCAGACTGAGGGACGTATTAATACATTGGTTGATCTTATCCCACAACTCCACATCAATACAGAATCGCTTGCAGACGAGCTGAAGAAGCTTTATGCAGAGATTGTTTCCAAATTGGAAACAAAAGAAAATAAGGAGTAATCTTACATTTCTACATTCTGAATTCTACATTTGCCGGGTGTCTTATCCCCCGCTTAAAATAACTTTTCTCGGCTCGGGCACCAGCAGCGGGGTGCCAATGATCGGCTGCGGGTGTGAGGTCTGCACATCCCCTAATAAAAAAGACAAGCGCCTTCGTTCAAGCATTTTGGTCAAATCGGAAAAAACAACGTTAGTGGTGGATACCGGTCCCGATTTCCGATATCAAATGCTCAGGGAAAATATTAAACACCTGGATGCCGTGTTGTTCACGCACCCGCATAAGGACCATATGGCCGGGCTTGACGATATACGGTCATTTAATTTTTTGAATCAACGACCCATGGACGTGTATGCCGACTCACTGACCGAAGAAGCATTGCGCCGTGACTTCTATTACGCCTTCACTGACACCAAATACCCCGGAATTCCCCAATTGGATTTACACACCATCACATTGGATCCCTTTGTTATTGGCGATATTCCGGTAATTCCCATTTTAGTATGGCATTTAAAAATGCCGGTGATGGGCTTTCGTTTTGGTAAGTTCACTTATATTACTGATGCCAATCATATTGATACGGAATCGAAAGAAAAAATCAAAGGAAGTGAAATCCTGGTATTGAATGCGTTGAGGAAGCAAAAACATATATCTCATTTTACCCTGGATGAGGCGGTCGCCATGACGATCGAGTTGGGAGTTCCTCTTGCCTATTTTACACATATTTCTCATCAACTCGGCCTGCATGATGTCATCGAATCCGGGCTTCCGGGTGGCATACACTTAGCCTATGACCGGTTAGTAATTGAATTGTCATAAAAATATTTACCTCTAACACTTGTTAGTTAGAAAAAAAAGTGCTTAACTTGCATCCGCCTTTAACGATTGCTAACGGTTGCTTGCTATGGTTTTTTGCGACCGCTTAACATGTGCCATCCCGATCAATTCGTGATGGCACATCTTTTTAACCTTATTAAACAAGATACCCTGCACTATGAATTTCCAGGTTTCAGAACTCACGCAACAGGTCGCTCAAACGGCCAGGGATTTCTCCCAGCAACATATCAGGCCTCATGTAATGGATTGGGATGAAAGCCAGCAATTCCCCCTTCAGACTTTCAAAGAAATGGGAAAGCTTGGAATGATGGGTGTTTTTGTTCCCGAAGAATATGGGGGCGCCGGTCTGGGTTATTTCGAGTATAAAACAGTGATTGAAGAAGTAGCTAAAGTATGTGGCTCGATAGGTTTAAGCGTGGCCGCACATAACTCTCTTTGCATCGGTCATATACTGGCATTTGGAAACGAAGAACAAAAGAAAAAGTATTTACCAAAGTTGGCTACCGCAGACTGGATCGGTGCATGGGGATTGACCGAGGCTAATACGGGGAGTGACGCCGGCAATATGAAATGCACGGCAATAAAAGAGGGGAACGATTGGATAATTAACGGAACAAAGAACTGGATCACGCACGGCAAAAGCGGTGATATAGCAGTCGTGATATGCCGCACAGGGGACCCAAGAACGAAAAATAATTCAACTTCATTTGTAGTGGAAAGGGGTGCGGCCGGGTTTAGTGCCGGCAAAAAGGAAAATAAACTTGGAATGCGGGCCAGCGAAACCGCCGAAATGGTATTTGA
>JANWHX010000171.1 GCA_025450235.1 Chitinophagaceae bacterium
AATTACGGAGTACACCCAGTGTAAAGTTCAGGGTCATCATGCTGGCGGATAATGACCCGGATTCAAAAGACCTCGGCATGGCCCAGGTTGACAGAACTATGATTGACATTGACGATGTCTATAAACATTATGTAGGTGCGGCACTGTACCGGACCACCACGGTAAATACATTGGTAGCGTACACCACAGAATATATTATCAAGAAAAAAGAAAGCGGGGCATTGAAAAACGAGGATGATATAATCCGGGAATGTTATTATTGCCTGCGAAAGGTTTTTTTGGAAATGTATTACAAGGGGCCGGTGCATTCCGAACTGGAGAAATATATGACCGGCAAAAAATTATATAAGAAAGTGTTGAAGCAGCAGGAAAAGGATAATCTGCAAAAAGAGGAAAGAGAAGATGAGATACGTATCAACAGTGTGTTGTTTGCCACGGCACTCCGGATGAGCCTGGCGGCACAGGGCATACAGTCGGAACTTTTTGTTTATATACCGCGTAAGTTAGGCATGTGGCGGGATGTGATGTTCATGGATGAGCTTGACTTTGTGATGAAAGTCAAAAGCAAGCGCCGTAATTATTTTCTTGAAGCCTTTAACAATTTTGATGCCTTTGCATCTCCTTATTCTCATTTGGAAGGAGTGGACGGGTACAGTATTGGGTATGATGAACCAAACAGGTATTATAAAACCCCGGGGCCAACAAGCTCTTGCCAGGAAAACGTAGAAAGAAAGGATTACCAGGTGAATTTTAATGATGCGATGGATAAGATCAGCATTGAAAGGACAACGATGCTGACCGGGCACGAAAAATCAGACAAGATAGGCATTGCAAACCTTGACAGATCGTATCTGAGCAAAGATTTTGAAAAATACTATAACCCGCCTTCACAAAAAGGTAAGCGTAAGAAAGAAGATGAGGTGATCGATATAGCCAGCTCTTCCGGGTACGAAAATCCAGATAAAGCTGAAAAGATCAAAGAAAGAAGGGAGTTGATGGAAAAAGATATCAAAACGGAGTTCGATATTGATACGTACCTGGATTTTGAATTGATTGATAACGGTCGCTATGGGGATTCAGCCGCCTTGAAATACAAGGAAACATTTTCATTAAAAAAACTGATCAGCCGGGCAGGAAGGAACTATATTTTTGATGCCGGCAAACTGATCGGCGACCAGATCAAACTTGAACAGACTGAAATGGACAAGCGGGAAACTGATATCTGGCTTCAGAATGCACGTACCATTGAAAACAATATAACGATCAACATACCGGCCGGCTATACAGTCGAAGGATTACAGGAATTGAACGTGTCGATAGATAATGAGAGCGGGTCGTTTATCAGCACGGCTAAGACTGAAGGCAACAATCTGATCATTAACACACGCAAGATTTACAAAAAGAATTTTGATAAGAAAGAACAATGGCCGAACTACGTGGCTTTCCTCGAAGCCGGGTATAAGTTCAGCCAGGCAAAGGTGGTATTGAAAAAGAAATAAGTATTTGATATAAATCTGAAATCCCAAGCTTGAAATCCGAAAAAGTCTTTCATCGGGATCAGCTATTTCGAATTTCGAATTTGTATCTTTCGGATTTTTTTATCTATGCCAACCAATTTTCTCTTCATTATTGACCTTCTTGGCACATTCTCCTTTGCTGTTTCCGGTGCTTTTTTGGCCATGCAAAAGAAGCTGGATCCATTTGGGGTGCTTGTAATATCATTCGTTACAGCCATTGGAGGCGGAACACTGCGGGATATCATGATTGGAAACTTACCGGTGGCCTGGTTACGGAATGACACGGCTGCCATCCTTATCTTTTTTTCCGCCGTCGCCACAATGTTCTTTGGGCGATTTCTGAAACAATTCACCACGACATTGTTCCTGTTTGATGCACTGGGACTTGGCTTGTTTACCATTATTGGTATCGAACTTGGCCTTGAAAAAAATTTCAATAGCGGCGTATGCATTGCCCTGGGTACCATCACGGCTTGTTTCGGCGGTGTGATAAGAGATGTATTCTTAAATGATGTCCCATTGCTATTCAGGAAAGAAATCTATGCGATCGCCTGTATTGCAGGTGGATCGATCTATTTTTTGTTCAGGGAAATACAGATAGATCAAAGCTTCTCGAAGATCATTTGCATCCTCATTATCGTCGCGATTCGTGTCCTGGCCGTCCGGTATAAGGTCTCTTTGCCACGATTATATATCAAAAGGAATTTGTGAAAGAAACCTTGTTTGCCCATCTGATACATAATATATCTTTTTATCTGCACCAGTCGATTCTGTAGAATCCGCTTAGTTTTGTACTGTTAAGAAAATAATATGACACTTTATCAAATAGATGCATTTGCTGATAAGCTTTTTTCCGGCAATCCTGCAGCCGTGATGCCTTTGGATAAATGGATCGATGAAGCGCTTATGCAGAACCTTGCTATGGAAAATAATTTAGCGGAGACCGTTTTCTTTGTTCCAAAAGGGGAGGACTTTGATATAAGATGGTTTACACCGGCTGCCGAGATTAACCTTTGTGGTCATGCCACGCTGGCCAGTGCTTATGTTTTGTTTAATATTCTTGGGTATAAGAAGCCAACTATCACCTTCCATTCCAAAAGCGGCCCATTGATCATCACAAAAGAAAAAGATATTATTTCGATGGATTTCCCTTCCTGGAAGCCGGAAAGGTTAGATGATCATCCGGATGACCTGGAAAAAATATTAGGTGTAAAAGAAATTGTTGGTGTTTATAAACATCGTGACCTGTTGGTGGAGCTAAACGATGAACGAGATGTAAGAAAGGCAGACCCTGATTTTACCCTGATTAAGAAGACAGGGTATAAAATTATTATTACTGCTCCTGGCGCTAACGCATCAGGCCGCTTGGAGCGGCCAGATGCGTTGGCCAACGTTGACTTTGTATCACGCTTCTTTGCGCCAACATATGGAGTAGATGAAGATTCCGTCACAGGCTCCGCTCACTCGCAGCTTATTCCATTCTGGAGTGAAAAACTGGGCAAGACAAAAATGGAAGCCTTGCAACTTTCTAAAAGAGGCGGACATTTGATAGTCGAACAAAAAGGTGACCGGGTACAGATGGGAGGGAAGTGTGTATTCTATATGAAGGGGGAGATAAGTTTTCCATAAAAATGGCAACTGCAAATATGCTTGAATCACGATGATCACGAGTTTGTGTTTTTGGGGTTCACTTTATATTCTTTGTGCTGCACCCTCGAATTTCAAGCTGACCCATTATCAGGCGATGTTTCATTTTGGCGGGAAGGCGGTAAGACAAAAAGAAAAAATAAAATGAAAATCAAAACTTACCGCCTTGCCGTCTTACCGGCTATCTTCAAATTTAGACTCTACCTCTTTTCAGGAAACCACCCCATTCACCGGAATTTTTTGTAACTTAAATACGGAAGATCATTCACCCGTTTGGGGTAACGCCTCCTGAATACAATCGCTTATCTTAATCCATCTTCAAATGACGGTTAGCTCATTCTATAAAAAAATAGTTTTGTCAGCGGCAATATTCAATTGTTATATCATTGCTTATTCCCAAAAAACAATTCCCGATCTGAAGGCTGAGTTGGAAACAGTGACCTCCGGAAAGGCAAAAGCTGACATCTGCCTGGAAATTGCCGAAAGGTATACTTCAGCTTTAAAAATTGATTCGGCAATTTATTTCGCCAATAAGATAAAGGAGTACAGCCAGCAAAGTAATTACGAAACCGGGAGGGGCATGTATCATTTGGCTTTTGCTACGGCTATATACTATCGCAGCAGGAATGATGAAGCAGAAGAAAATGCTTTGAAAGCTATCGAGGTTTTTACCCGTCAAAAACAAAATGTATTGCTTGGCCGGGCTCATCTTATATTGGGGAATTCACAGTATGTAACCGATAAAATTTTCCTGGCCAGAAACAATTACTGGACAGCCATATACCTCTTTGAAATTTCCGGCAATCTAAGCGGGCTTTATTCAACCTACTGGTGGCTTGCCCGTAGTTATTTCAAAACATCTGAAATAGACAGCGCATCTTTTTATTATATAAAAGCGTTGGCAATGGCTGAAAGGTTACACGATCCTGAAAAGGTGTTTATATCGGGTTGCTGGGTAGGGACCACGTTTTTGAGCCTGGGTGATTTGGATAAAGCGATCAAATATTTTGACTATGGTTTAAAAAGCCGCACACCGCTTTCCGGGAAAGTTGGAATACGCAGTTTCTTAACCGACTATGCAACATGCCTGATTTTAACACATGAATTTACACGGGCTGATTCTGTAATAAAGGAAGTAGGGTCTGTGAATGATATGCTTAAGGATGGTTACGGCATGGTACTGCTGAGCGGCATCAGGGGAACACTTGAGTACGAAAGAAAAAATTATGAGCAAGCTGTTATGTATCTGACCGAGGCTGCCAGCAAGAAGGATGAATTAAAGGTATTTACCAGGAAAACAAAAGATTTTGTCCTGTTGTTGGGTAAGGCCGAGTATGAAATGCGTAGCTATGATAGCGCCATCCTGCACCTGGAATCGGCCGCAAGGATGTCAAGGGAATTTAGAGAATTAACCGATGAAGGTGAAGCGAACCTGTTGATCTCAAAATCTTTTCAACAAAAAGGCAATGCTGATTCGGCTTTATATTACTTTAAAAATTATTCGGTATTAAAGGACTCGGTATTGTCTCAACAGAAACAGAAAAATATTATAGAAGTTACTGCCCGGTATGAAACGGAGAAAAAGGAACAGGAAATAAGGATCCTTGAAAAAGAAAAAGAAGCAAATTCCTACCTTCTGCAATTAAAAAATGAGCAAATAGCAAAACAGCAACTAGAAGACGAGAAAAAATCACAGCAGTTAACGGTATTGTCGCAACAAACCGAGATCAATGAATTGGAAACTACACAAAAAAACCTGGCGCTGCAAAACCAGGCGAAAGAAATAACAAAGAAACAAAATGAACTTGAATTGCTTTCAAAAGAAAGCCAGTTGAACACAGCCATGGCGACAAAGGAAAACCAGGAAAAAAAATTCGCATATGTTGCTGTACTGGCAATCCTGTTTTTTGGCGTTGTTATTTTATATAAGTACCGGCAAAGCCATAAACTTGGGAAAAAATTAGCTGCGTCATTGGTCTCATTGCGTGAGGCGCAGGATCAATTGATAAAAACAGAAAAGGAAAAAGAGACGGAAAATGTCAGGGTGCGTATCAGCCGCGATATACATGATGAAGTGGGAGCAACGTTGAGTGGTGTTGCTCTGTTTAGTGAAATTGCCAAGCAAAGAATGGAACAGGACCGCCCCGAAGATGCACAGGTTTATCTAAACCATATTTCTGCCAATTCAAAAGAAATGGTAGAAAAGATGAGTGACATCGTATGGGCCATTAACCCGGACAATGATAGTTTTGAACGAATCATTGCCAAGTTGCAATCTTATGCCTTTAACCTTTGCGCAGGCAAAGGGATCAGCCTGCACCTGGATACAGATGGCGAGATACAACAAGATTATCCTGTGATGCAGGTTAAAAGAAACCTCTATTTATTTATGAAGGAGGCGATCAATAATGCCGTAAAATATTCGGATGGAAAAAATATTTTTCTGTCCCTACGCAGAAAAGGGGATACTATCACTGCGGAAATAAAAGATGATGGTAAAGGATTTGATGCAAAAATAAATAGTACGGGAAATGGCTTGAAAAATATGAAGGAGAGAGCCGATAGCCTGGATGGTAAATTCACGATTGATTCAGGAGACGGACATGGTACGGCTGTCCGGCTTGAATTTCACTTTCACCCTGCAGGGGGACAAACACAAACCGTTTAATGTTGTTTCTTTATAAAAACCAATATTGGAAATAAGGGTTGCCATATTCGAGGATAACAAACTAATGCGTAATGGCTTTGAAGCTATTTGCGATGGCACTTCCGGCATTACCAGTTCCGGTGTTTTTCCTGACTGTTCCGATCTTGATTATAAGATCCGCCGGTCCGATCCGCATGTTGTATTAATGGATATTGAAATGCCGGGGATCAATGGTATTTCCGCCACACAGCATCTTGTCAAACATTGGCCGGATATAAAAATTCTGATACAGACTGTTTTTGAAGATGATGATAAGATATTTGCGGCAATTTGTTCAGGGGCATCGGGATATATTCTAAAATCCACCTCGCCAGCCCGCCTTGTGGAGGCGATCAATGAAGTATTTAATGGCGGCTCACCAATGAGTCCCTTTATTGCCAGCCGTGTCTTGAAACTATTTCAGCAATTTGCTCCCCCCGTACAATCCGATGACGAAAAATATTTATTAAGTCAACGCGAAAAGGAAGTTCTTTCACTGATGGTGGAAGGATTTAATTTTCATGCCATTGCTGAAAAAAGCTTCATCAGTTATGAAACGGTGCGCACCCATGTAAAAAGGATCTATAAAAAATTGCACGTTGCTTCCGCTTCTGAAGCGGTTGTAAAAGCTATCCGCCAGCGCCTGGTGTGATTTTCATCACTACTGATTATATTCAAAACTCACCCTGCAGGGGTATTGGCAGGAACGCACAGCAACCCCAACTTCATACTCACAATTTACTTTTATGCCAAAACTACGTATGACGAGAATATGTATACTTACTCATCTATTTATCATTTCGATTCTGCTGTTACCGAAGGATATATTCTCCCAGAGTATTGGTGTCGGTACGGCTGTCCCCAATTCTTCCGCGCTGGTAGATATAACCAGCACAGGTAAGGGCTTGCTGATACCGCGAATGACTACATCGGGTGTTACTTCGATCACTAGTCCTGCAAAGGGACTCATGGTATATGATTCAGTGAAAAATCAGTTGATGGTGAATATGGGAACGCCAGGTATTCCAAGCTGGCAAACGATTGTGTCGAAAAGCGGGTGGAACCTTACAGGCAACAGTGGCTCTATTGCAGCGAATTTCATTGGTACAACCGATAGCAACCCTTTGCGATTTCGGGTTAACAATCAGGTTGCCGGGTTAATAGATTCTGTAAATGAACTTACCTTCTTCGGCTATTCGGCAGGAAAGAGTCCAGGTACAGGGAACAGTAATGTTGCCATAGGATACAAATCTCTCATGTCGAGCACGATTGGGGACTTTAATACCGCTGTCGGTGCCACTGCCCTTATGTCCAACACCAGTGGTGCTGGCAATACTGCCAATGGTGGTGGTGCTCTTTATTCCAATACCGTAGGTATGGCCAATACCGCTAATGGTCTTGGAGCACTTTATTTGAACACCACAGGTAATTCCAATTCAGCTGCGGGTGCTTATGCACTTTATTCCAATACAACGGGATCCGACAACACCGCCCAGGGTAACCATGCACTTTTTTCCAACACTACGGGTACTGGAAATACCGCAAATGGGAATTTTGCACTTAGTTACAACACTACGGGTAATAACAATACTGCTAATGGAGCTAGTGCACTTTATTCCAACACTACGGGTACTGAAAATACCGCTAATGGGAATTCTGCACTTAGTTTCAACACTACTGGCAGCAGCAATACCGCCAACGGGAACAGCGCACTTTATTTTAATAGTGAAGGAGGTTATAATACCGCTAATGGTAATCAATCGCTTAATTTTAACACCATCGGAAATTTCAATGTCGCCAATGGCTATCGTGCCCTTCACACCAATGTTTCCGGAAACTCCAATTCGGCCAATGGTACCTACGCACTATATTCCAACAATACAGGAAGCAACAACACAGCCAATGGTAGCTCCGCCTTATTTTTCAACACAACCGGCAGTTCCAATACGGCCAATGGCTTTAACGCACTTTTTTCAAATACCTTAGGGACATTCAATACTGCCAATGGAGATAATGCACTTTTTTCTAACACCACCGGGTTGTACAACAGTGCTTTTGGAAAGGACGCGCTTCGTCTCACCGTTACCGGTACCTCTAATACGGCTATAGGTACTAACGCTCTTTATTCCAACAGCACCGGTACATTTAATACAGCTACCGGCGTTTCGGCCCTGTATAGCACAACAGCATCACAGTATAATGCAGCATTTGGCTACCAGGCTGGCCTGCTTCGTAATCATGGTTCCAGTAACGTATTTGTCGGGGCATTCGCCGACGCCAGTGCAAATAATCTCAGCAATATGACCGCTATAGGTCAAGGCGCAACGACCAGCGCTTCTAACCAGGCACGCATTGGAAATTCAGCTACTAATTCAATCGGCGGGCAAGTGGGCTGGACTACTCTCAGCGACGAGCGATATAAAAAAAATGTAAAAGAAGATGTGAAAGGATTGGAATTTATTATGAGACTACGTCCTGTTACGTACAATCTTGATGTAAACGGGATCAGCGAAAAGCTGAATGAAAGCCGCGGGCATGAAATGGAAGTATTTATAAAAACTTCGATGATGGAAAAAGCGAAAATCGTGCAGTCAGGATTTATAGCCCAGGAAGTAGAAAAGACAGCAAGGGAAACCGGCTATCGGTTCAGCGGAGTAGATGCCCCAAAGAATGAGAATGATCTGTATGGGTTGAGATATGCAGAGTTTGTTGTGCCGCTGGTAAAAGGGATGCAGGAGCAACAACAAATGATTGAGATTATGCAAAAGGAAATTGACTTGCTGAAAGAGCAAAACAAAATTCTGGTGCAAGCACTAAAAAATAAAAATTGAGTGTATATAATCTATTTAATCATTTTTATGAAGATACATTTCTGTCAACAACATAAAATTTTTAAGAAAGTTAAACTCTGCATCATGGGAAAAATTACACGTTTGGCAGTATTAGGGTTTTTGTTTTGTTTTAATTCTTTATTACTGCCGCAAAATTTACATGGGCAGGTATCAGGTGTAAAGACAATTCCCGGTGACTATAATTCTATCACTGATGCTATGTCACAAATCAGGATAGCAGGAGTTTCAGGTCCTACATTCCTTGAACTTCAACCCGGCTATAATTCTGCAGTTGAAACATATCCAATTACCATCAGGGCCATCCCGGGTATCAGCAGTACCAATTCACTAACCATCAGCCCGGCTGCAGGTGTTACCGGTCTTTCCATAATTACTGCATCCAGTTCGCCCGTTATCAATTTTATTGGCGCTTATAATATAATAATTGACGGGAGACCGGGAAGAGCCGGTACCGCAAGAGAGTTGACAATCCTTAATAATGGCGTTGAAAGCAACGCTGTCAGCTTTACAGACGGGGCAGTAGATAATGCAGTGCGTTATTG